>CAZHBM010000026.1:0-16265 GCA_964529945.1 uncultured Anaerolineales bacterium
AAACCAAAACCGCACCTCTTATGCCGTACCCGGGAAGGAATGTCCGGAAAGGGTTGCCGCGGTCATACGCTCTCTTCGACGCATCTATTTGAAAATCGTGAGGCGCGGAAATCTTTTCAGATATCTTTTTCGCTCGTTGCTAAAATATATAAAGATTGAACACCGGCATTGAACACAAGAAGCATGGTCATGGTTCAATACGCTCAGGAGAAGCCTTGGGCCGCATGGTTTTATTGAAACAAGCAAATGCTTTGTCCAAAAGGCTCACAGTCTGGGGTTGTTTGATCCTGAAATCAAAAAGCTCCCAAAGAACAGAAAGGAGGGAATTATTGTTGTTGCCGACTCAACATTTCTGATTACCTCCGGCTCTACAAGGGGGCAGAAGGATGACCAGGGGCAATGGCACTTTAATGATGCCAGTGTCGTTTTTTCAGGCAAAGGCCATCACAAGCATAAGTATGGAGTAGGTCATAAGGCCCATAGTCTGCGGACAGTGAGCTGAATACCACGTGTAACGCTTCTGGCGCCTGCTATTGAATGGGGCCAGGCCTTCATCTTTGTTAAAGAAAATAGATATCGTATGGAAATAACCAACTTTTACAAGGGCATCGACAATGTTACAATCCATGCTATTGAACACGACATTGTACTAACCATGACATCATCTTTGATTACATGATGACCAGAGACCTGGACAACCAGCTCTTGAACACGATGGGCTCCGATTACCAGTTGGTGACCACCTTTGACGCCCATACCAAATGGGGTGATGACAAGATAGACGTATTCAAGCTGATCGATTGAACAGGTTTTTGCCTAGTGACCACTATTGATGGCCGGGAGAAATGCCCTGGCAGTCGCTTCTTGCGCTCCGATCAACCGCAGGTCGTCGATCCAGAAGCTGGCCGTAACACTGCTTTGGTTCTGGACGGTGATGCGGCTGATGTGTTTCCCGGAGCGATTCAGATCGCTCAACGGAATGCGCACAAGCTTCCATTGGTCGGTTGCCAGTGTGCCCCCCTCAATGTGCCGGCAGTCGTCAACCGGTACGTGGTCCTGCTCGATGCCGTCGTCAGTCTCCACGAAAAGAACCAGGTGTTGGTCCTCAGCCAGCGATCCGAGAATGCGGAACTCAAGCCAACTGTAAGCACTCTGGTCGATGCCTGGATTCCACAACGAAACCGCACCCCAGGGATCGACAGCAGCCTGCAGGGACTGGCTGCCGTCGTAGACCGGGTCCGTGGACGCCATATTCAATGTGGGCGTCCACCACGACCAATTCTGCCAACCCGCGGCCAGGCCGTCGGTATAGATATTCAGCGCCTGGCTGGGGTCCGGCAGCATAAGGGATGTGGAGGAGGATGATGGTGAACCTCCGTACCAGGCCCGCAGCACGGCCTCAGCCGGCTTTTGATGAGGTGAGAACCCATCGTCGCACGGGCCGCTGGCGAAACGATCGGTGGACCACATCCACCAATAGATGCCGGTTAACCAGGGTTGGTCGTACAATTGCCGGAATGCCGCTTCGTAGGCATAGGCTTGTTCCTCCTGATCCAGCTCGGAAGGAGTCCACCAATCCCACGGGTGGCAGCTGCAGCCATGCTGGCTGCGATAGCCGATTTCGGTCAGAATGATCTTCTTGCCATAGGTAGCCGAAAGATTGGCCAGAATCTGCTTAGGAGTTGTCCAGGCAGCCTCGAGATCTGCCACCGTCGGGTGTTCAGAAATGTCGGTATTTAGGATATAGTAGCCGTCCACGCCAATGTAGTCGACGGCATCCCACCAGGTAACCGAGACCTCTTCGCCACCCTGATTGGCGGCATAGACGATCGGGCCGGAGTATACGACACGCACACCGGCTGCCACGTTGCGCCAGTCATTGGCGCGGTGGCTGGTACCCGACAATTCGGTCCCGACGCAAAACTGCTCGACCCCGTTGGCCTGGGCTATCGCAGCGTAGTGCTCGATGAAGTCTCGATAGGCGGCGAACCAGGCTGCCCACTGGGCTTCGGTCGTGAAGCCGGTCCCAATGTCACCCCGCCAATAACCACCCGAGATCTCGTCAAACAGGTCCACGTGCGGCTTGAGCATGACGTTCAATCCCAGGCTATGTGCCTTCTGGATGGCCGCAACCACCTCAGCGTCAGTCGGCGTCGATTCGTGGTCCCGAATGATGGTGGTTGAGGTGTGGCTTTCCTGGTGCGCAGTGACGATCACTGCGACCCAGTCGGTGCCAGTGTCGGCCAACAGCTCCAAAGACAGGTCAGCTCCAGGCGTGCCGTACAACCCGGACCAATAAGCGGCGTACGACATTCCTTTTTGGAAACTATCGCCCGGTTGTGCGGCCGGGGCACTGGCTGCTGCAGGCAGAGGAGCCAGTGCCCACCCCAATAAACTTACGATCAGTGCCATTAGAGTAAGCCAGGAAAAAAGGTGGAGGCGTCCCGCTGGGGACTTATGGATTGGTGAAACTCTGATATAAACATTAGACATAAACAAACGCTATCCGTTTCCTTGTTCGCCGTTAGAGACAAACGATCTAGACTCTATCACAGACTTCGTTCCAGGTCCGGACGTCTAACCTGCGCGGACCTTTCGATTATCCTACGTTATCAACCTTCACAATCCACTTAATTATCTCAGTTCCGGCCTGCATTTTCAATGAACCATGAGTACCAACATAATTGTGTAGACTTCCACTTCGGAGAAAGCGATGGGGAAAAATAGACAATTTGACAGTCAAATTGTCATGGCATACACTCAGATTGCTCCAGTCAAGGAAAAACGCCCCCCACTCGCGGCCTGGTATCCTCTTCAGGCTTCACGCAGGTGGGTCCAAGGTGACCAATAGCCGAACGCATGGCGTTTTCCCCACTCCGCTGCATTTGCCCAATAACTACCTGGAGCTCATTCGTGTGTTGGCAGCGCTACGACGAGATCGGACGAGGGGCGTTTTGCCCCCTACACCAAGGCCCAATAGGAGGCAAACTAATGTCAGTCAGACCCCAAATGTCCCTGGCCGAAGATCGGTATTTCGATCCCAATCCCGACCAAAAAGAGATGGCGCGACACCTTTTTTCTCTGGTGGCGTCCTTGCCGTTGGTCTGCCCTCACGGCCACGTGGATCCTTACATGTTTGTCGATTCGGACTACTCCTTTGGTTCTCCAGTAGACGTGCTGATCAGACCGGATCATTACGTCTTCCGTATGCTCTACTCTCAGGGGATACCTTTGGAGGCGTTAGGTATTTCACGCTTGGATGACATACCGGTAGAGACAGACGCGCGCAGAATCTGGCAGGTGTTTGCCGACAACTTCTTCCTGTTTCGCGGTACCCCCACCGGCCTGTGGTTGACCCACGAACTGGTTAGCGTGTTCGACGTTAAGGAAAAGTTGACCTCCGAATCTGCTCAAGACATCTACGACCAAATCGTGGCCAAGCTGCAGAAAGACGATTTCCGTCCGCGCCGCCTGTACGAGGCCTTTAACGTTGAGGTGTTGTGCACCACCGACGCTGCGACCGATAGCCTGGAAGCCCATCAGGCCGTTCGCGAATCGGGCTGGAGTGGCCGGATTCTGCCCACCTTCAGGCCGGACAACCTGATAAATCTGCAAACGCCGGGTTGGCGCCAGGAACTGAACAAGCTGGCCGAAGTGACGGGCATGGATATCGGCAACTACAAACAGTTTGTCCAAGCATTGGAAATGCGGCGTGGCTTTTTCAAGGAAATGGGAGCGGTGGCAACCGATCACGGTGCTTTCACCGCCTACACGGAGGAACTATCCACCCAGGAAGCCGACGACATTTTCCAGCGAGCATTGCAGGGCAAGGCGACCGAGGACGATGCGATCTGTTTCACCGGCCACATGTTGATTGAAAGCGCCCGAATGAGCCTGGATGATGGCCTGGTGATGCAATTGCATACCGGGTCGTATCGTAATCACAACTTTACCATCTTCGAGCAATTTGGGCCGGACAGGGGCTGCGACATACCGATCACGGCCGAGTACACCCGTTCGCTGCACCCACTGTTGAACAAATACGGTAATGAAAGCCGGTTAACGCTGATTCTGTTTACCCTGGACGAGTCCACTTACTCACGCGAACTGGCACCCCTGGCGGGTCACTATCCGGCCGTCAAGCTTGGACCGCCGTGGTGGTTCCATGACAGCCTGAACGGCATGCAACGCTACCGGCAGCGGGTGGTTGAGACGGCCGGCATCTACAATACGGTTGGCTTCAACGACGACACACGCGCCTTCCCGTCCATTCCGGCTCGCCACGACCTGGCACGCCGGGTGGATGCGAACTGGCTGGCCGGCCTGGTGGTGCGCGGCGTGGTCGACCGCCTGGATGCCGAGGACATGATCTACGACCTGGCCTATGGCTTGCCGAAAAAGGCCTACCATCTATAGGCCCTGGTGTTGGTTACCAGCCAATAAAAAATGGGCCTGGCAAAACCAGGCCCATCGTTTTTTGCGACCCCTGGAGTCCGAACGGTCAGATTCATCTGCCATCCAACTCCGTGGAGGATGACATCAAATCTAGCGCCAGCTTAGAGAGCGTTCGTCGTTGAAGTCATACTTGATCGGAAGTTGGTCGTTTGTCCCGTCCGAGAACAGCGGGTGCTGATTCGAGCCGTCGGCGTTCATCACCCAGACTTCCCAACGTTCGGTCCGGTCGGTCAGGAAAGCGATGTAAGCGCCGTCCGGTGACCAGACCGGCGCGACGTTGTTCCACGGTTGCTCGTTGCCGGCCGCGGTCACCCACAGCGGTGTCTGCGTCAAACGTACCCGGCCGCTGCCGTCGCCATTCAAGCGGAAAATGTCGCGGATTCCGTCCTGGTTGACCACGGTGGCCAGGAAGCGCCCATCGGGCGAGAAAGCGGGTGAGCCCTCACCGAGCACGTCGGTCAGACTGCGCGATTCGGCTGCATCGGGGCTGTTGGCGTCGGCCTCCAAAAGGCCGTAGCCGGAGTCGACCACGATGCGCCAGTCACTGGTTGGATCCCAGGCCGGCCGGAAGGCATAGCGCCCCCCGTAAACAGCATCGTAGCTGCCATCGGCCACGTTAACCACCCGCAGGTTCCAGAAGGCGTCGGCCGGTATTTTCCAGCACAGGTAAGGCAGGCCGTCGCGTAGCTCGACCTCTGGGTCGTAGGCATTGGGCGGGATGTTGGGCATCTGCCGTTCGCCCGTATCCAGGTTGATGAGTAGCTTGCACTCCCGTTTCGGGTCCAGGTGTCCACCTTTCTGGTAGTTGAGGATAATGCGCGCGGCGTCGGGAGACCAATCCGGTCCTTTGGCTTTGCGCATCTCGCCCAGAATGGCCCGCTCGTTGCTGCCGTCCAGATTCACGGTCCACAAGGCGCTGCTTTCGCCTCCGTATTCCCAGCGGGTGAAGGCGACCTGTTGGCCGTCTGGCGACAAAACGGGGTCGATGCCGTCGGTCAGGCGGCGCAAACCGCTGCCGTCGGCGTTGACGACCATGATGTCACCGCCGCTGGCCAGCATAACCAACAGTGTACCGGCCGGCGGGCCGCTGGGCGGTGAAATGGCCGGTGCCGAGGCCTGAGCAAGGCCGGCCGGCGCCAGCGCATTTGCCGGTACCTGGGGCACATCGTCCCAGCGACCGTAAATGTTGATGAACTGGAAGGGAACCCAGCCGGCACTGCCGCCAAGGATAGGCTTGACCAATGCCCAGGTGGCCTTGTTATCGACGCCCAACAGTGCCACCAGGTCGTTAATGGCCAGGGAACCGGTCTCGCTGTAATACAGCCCTGGACCGCTCCTGACGGTGATGTCGTTGCTCTCCACCCAGGCTGTCCTTACCTGGGGAGCGCCGTCGAGGGAACCACTTACCGCCAGATTGGATAATTGGGTCCAACCGGGCGTCTTGTCCAAAGGTTTGACCAGCACCCAGGTCTTATCAGCGTTCAGGCCCAGGACGGAAACGCTTTCATCGACGGTCAGATCGCCCACGGCACCGGCGTCGGCGGCCGGAAACTTGTAGAGTTTGGCACCCGGCTGGCTGCCTTTGGCCGTGGCTACCGGTGTCAGTGCCGGAATTGACAGCACCGGTTGGGCGGCCGAAGTGGTTGCTACCGGCGCAACGCCGCCAGTGCCGGTCGCGGCGGCTGTCGTCGACGCTACAGGCAGCGAACCCGGAGCCGCTGCACTCATCGGTGCCAACTGGCCCGGCGGAATGTCCGCGCTGGGGGGCGCCGAAGCGATTTGCGGCGCCTGATCCAGGCTGCCATCTACGGTCAGGTAGGCCAGCGATACCCAACCCACCTGGCCGGCGCTGGTTTTCACCAACGCCCAGTCCAAGGTTGTGTTGAGCGCCAGGATTGAGACGGTATCGCCCTGACTCAGCGTGCCAAGCAGGCCGTAACCGGCGCCGGGCCCCTGGCGCATATTAAGCGCCTCATTGTCCACCTGCGCGCCAGCCACTGCCGGCAGACCGGCCGGCGATATGGCCTGTTCGACCGTAGCGGCGGTTGACGGCGTCTGCCCACTGGTCGTCGCCGGCGCAGCCATAGCCTGTGGGTTGTTAGGCAACACAGGCGCTTCAGCTAAAGATCCGGTCACGCGCAAGGCGTCCGTTGGCACCCATCCCTGGGTACCGGAAATGGTAAGCACGTACAGCCAGTCACCACCGGCATTGGTGCCCAGGATGGCGGCCAGTTCGCCGGCTTCCACCAAACCTACCTGGCCGAAGTTGTCGCCGGCCCCCTGTCGCACTGGGGTGGAAGGTGCGGTTACAAAACCGACCGCCACCGGCGCGAAGCCGCTCATCGAGGTGACCTGTTGCTTCAGATCCTCAACGCTGCCCGAATACCCCATGCCTTCGGCCGTCAACGCCGTGGGCGTCGCTTCGGGGGTGGCGCTGGGCTGTGCCGTCGCCGTCGGCTGCAGGGTGATTTTCGGGAATGGGGTCGGTGAGGCCGGCTGGGGTGTCGGTTGCGGCGTGGGCCAGGTTGACAGACTCAATGGTGTGGCCGGCGCCTCGGGCACCACCTCTCCGCCCGGTACCAGGCTGCAACCACTGATGGTCACAAGTACCAAGATTACAAAGAGACTTACCAGTACGTATTTTCTCATAGTCAGATTCTTCTTCCTCACCCTACGCTACATCCGGCCCGGGCTGGGGCTGTGACCCGGCATAACCGGCGGACGAAGTGTCCTCAGATGCCAATCCGGTTTCCGGCGAAGCGGCATCGTCGTTCTTCTTCAGGCCGAGTACCTTACGCAGGGCTCTGCTGGCGATAACGCTGCCACCGTCGAAGAAGTTGTAGATGACCGGCACCAGGATCAAGGTCAGCAGCGTCGAGGTGATGTTGCCGCCGATGACGACGGCTGCGATCGGTGCGCGGGCTTCTGCGCCGGCGCCTTGCCCGATCAGCAGCGGCGACAAGGCAAACACCAGGGCGGCCGTGGTCATCAAAATCGGCCGCAATCGGAGCCGGCCGGCTTCGACCAATGCGTCCTTGCGGCTATAACCGTGGTCGCGTCGTAAAATATTGGTGAAGTCCACCAACAGGATAGCGTTCTTGGTGACCACGCCGACCAGCAAGATAATGCCCAACAGTGAGATAAGATTGAGCGTGTTGCCCGTCAGCCATAACCCGGCGAAGGCACCCACCAGGGCTACCGGCAAGGAAAACATGATGGCCAAGGGGTGCAACCAGCTCTGGTATAGTGCCACCAGTAGCATGTAGATTAGCCCGATCGAAAGCAACAAGGCTGATGTCAGGTCGGCGAAAGACTCGCGCTGAGCCTGGGTTTGGCCGCTGAAACGATAGCCGTAACCGGGCGGAAACTGTATTTGGGCATTGATGGCAGTTTCAAGGTCGTTGGTCACGTCTCCGGCGGGGCGATCGATGACGCCGCTATCGACGGTTAACTGACGCTGGCGGTCGGTGCGCAGGATGACCGAGGCTGCTTGGGCACGCTCGATAGTGGCCACCTGGTCGAGTCTGACCTCCTGCCCGTTGACGTATCCCAGCGGCAAGTTCAGCAGCCCTTCCAGATTGCTTCGAGTTGCTTTGTCGGCCCGCAGCACGATATCAGTATCGGTGCGTCCCGTCTGTTTGAAGGTGCCGGTAGTGCTGCCGCTGACCGCCGTCCGCAAGGTAGTTGCGATCTGCGCCGGCGATAGGCCATATTCCAGTGCCCGATCTCGGTCGATGATGATGCGGTCTTCAGGGGAACGGGCGGCATCTGTGTTGATGATGTCGGTGGTACCGGGTACGGTTTTCATCACGGCTTCGACCTGGTTGGCCAGATCGATCAGTACGTTAGGGTCATCCCCGTACACCTGTACCTGGATTGCGCCGCCGCCTCCCCCGCCGAAGGCTGACGAAAGCGTCAGTGATACGGTGGCCTCCGGGACTTTTTTCACGATAGGCCGCAACGCATTGACGACGTCGGTGGTACTGCGGTCGCGCAATTTCTTGTCCACCAGTTGCACGGTAATTGTTGCCCCGTTAGAACTGCTGCCTCCACCCAAAAAGTCAGTGCTACCGCCGCCGACATTGGTCAAAATGGTGACTGTCTCAGGGACTTCCCGCAGAACGATCTGTTCGACTTCCCGTGCCGCCTGGTCGGTGGCATCCAGATTGGTTCCCGGCGGCATCTCCAGGCTGATTGACAGCCGGTTGTCGTCTTCTTGCGGGAAGAACTCGGATCCGACGTAACCGCCGATTACCAGATACAAACCGCCGGCCAGAGCCACAGTAGCCAGGGCTACCGCCAGCAACTGGGTGAACACGTTGCGCAGGAAGAAACGCAGCGTCGTCGCGTATAGACCGGTTAAGCGGCTAAATCCGTACTCCCAGGCACGGATAAATGCCTTCCAGGCCTTGTCAATCGGCCACAGCACAAAGCTAAAGATGCGCATCAAACCGCGCGGCTTTTCATCCGGTACAGACTCATCTTTCATCCACAGCGCAGCCAGCATGGGCGTCAATGTGAACGAGACGAACAACGAGAAGAGCGTCGTCGTGGCGATGGTGATACCGTATGAACGGAAAAACTGCCCCACGATGCCGGTCGAGAAGGCCACAGGCACGTAGACGACCACGTCCACCAGGGTAATGGTGATGGCCGCCAGGCCGATCTCAGAACGACCATCTAGAGCCGCCTGTTTGGGCTTTTTCTTCATCCGCAAGTGACGTTCGATGTTTTCCAGCACGACGATGGAATCGTCCACCAAAATGCCGATGGTCAGCGTCAATGCCAACAGGGTCAAGGTGTTTAGTGTGAAGCCGGCTGCCCACATTACCAGGAAAGTAGAAATGATCGAGGTGGGAATGGCCAACACCACGATGAACGTGCTGCGGATAGTATGCAGGAAGAGCAGCATAATCAGGCCGGTGATCAGAATCGCCAAAATCAGGTCTTCTTCCACGGCTTGCACTGACTGCCGCGTGAATTGTGAGTCGTCGATAACGATGCTCAGGTTGGCAGCGGCGGGTAGATCGGCCTTGAGTTGGTCGACCAGGCCGTAAATCTCGGCCGCCACTTCCAGTGTGTTGGCGTCACTGGTCTTGACGACGCTGATGTTGACCGCCTCCTGGCCGTTGTAGCGCAAGAGTTGCGTTTTGTCCCCATACCCTTCTTGCACGGTGGCCACATCGCGCATGTAAACCAGGCCGCTGGTGTCCTGGCCTTTGCCGCCGCCTCCGCCGTAGGGTGTGCCACTGCCATATACCACCACGTTAAGGATATCGTCCAGGCTGGTAAACTCACCGACGGTCCGCAGCGAGGTTTTCTGGCGTCCTTGCTCCAGAGAGCCCACCGGGAAGGTCAGGTTATTGATGTTTAGCGCCTGTTGGATGGTGGAAAGCGGAATGCCGAAAGCGGCCAGCTTCTGCGGATTGGCATCCACCTGGACCTCGCGCCGGCGCCCGCCCGAGATGCCTACCGATGCCACACCCTTTAGGGCTTGCAGCCGCTGCCGGATTTGGTTGTCGGCGAGCTCATAGAGCTGGTCCTGTCCCTGAGGCCCCCTGAGGATCATCTGGATAATAGGTATGGCGTTGATGTCAGCCTTGATGACTGAGGGGTCGCTGGCGTCATCAGGCAAGGTGCCGCGGACTTGCGCCACCTGCCGTTCGACGTCAATCGCTGCTTGATCGCCGTTTACGCCTTCCTGGAAGGCAATGACGACGATGCCGACGCTTTCCTGGGCGGTCGATTGAATTTGGTCGATGCCCGAGATGCCGGCAACAGCATCCTCGATCGGTTTGATAATCAGATCCTCAATGTCTTCCGGTGATGCACCGGGGAAGGTCGTTATCACGCTGACGTATGGAAAGTCGACGGAAGGGTAGCGGTCGATTTGTAGCTGGGTGAAGGAGCGAAAGCCCAGTACTACCAACCCCAGGATAATCATCAACATCGTCAGCGGTCTTTGGATCGCTAATCTGGTAAGTGCCATAAATTGACTCCCGTGGTTAGCGACTCCCCAACTGCACAGTTTGGGGTGCCGCTTGGTCTATTTCGGTCGGGTCCAACTATCCATTCGTCGTGTTCATAATTTCCACTGCGGCGCCGTCCACCAGGTTGGCCTGACCGGCGGTGACCACGGTCTCTCCAGCGTTGACGCCGTCCAATATTTCGACGCAGCACTGGCTATCAGTAGCCCCGACGGTTACCTGGCGCATGGTGGCGACGTTGTCTTGAACCACGTAGACAACATTCTTGCCGCCCACCTGGGTCACGGCCGCGATGGGTACGGTCACTACGCCTTTGTTTTCCTGAACCAGTAACGACACGTTGGCAAACATGCCGGCCCGCAGTTGGCCGCCGTTGTCCCCCGGTGTCACCTTGACGGTGAAAGTATGCGAGCTGCTATCGGCAGCCGGGGCCACACTGGTCACCACGGCAGGAAAATCCTGCCCGGGATAGGCCGTTACCTGAATCGAGGCCGACTGCCCGGCTTCGACCCGGTTTATCCGGCTTTCCTCAACTTCGATCTGGGCTACCATGTCCTTGGAAATTATCAAGGCCACTGCGGACCCCGGTCCGGCCATGTCGCCTTGATCGACGTATACTTCGGACACGACCCCATCGATGGGCGCCCGGATCACGGTTTCATCCAGTTGAATTTGCGCCAGGTCCACGGCGGCCTGGGCCTGATTGATCTGGTTGCGCGCTTGTTCAAAATCGTTATCGGTGTATGGGTTTTCGGCCAGCGCCAGTGCCAATTCGGCCTGAGCCAACTGGTTCATCAACGGTGACAATTCCAGGTCACTGGGGTTGGTTTGCAGGTCGTAGGCCGCTTTGGCCGCCTCGTAAGCAACTGTGGCCTGTTCCAGGGCCGCCGACTGTGGCAGGGCGCCCACCTGGCCGGCCCAGGCTACCTTATCGTACTGCGCCTGCGCCTGCTTCAGCGCCACCTCGGCCTGCGCCAAGCCGGCCACGGCCGCGGTGCGCTCGTCGTCACTGATGGTATTCTTGTCATTGACCGCGTCGCGGGCAAACTGTACCGCTGCTTGGGCAGCCGCGATCTGCTCCGGGCGCGTGCCCTCTTGCATCTTGGCCAATTGCAGTTGTGCCGCTTCAAGGCCTGACTGAGCTTGCTTCAGTTGGGCTGCATAGATGTTGCTCTCAATCTGTGCCAAAGACTCACCGCTGGTTACCTCGTCGCCCACCTGTACCGTCACCGACTTAAGCCGGCCGGATGCAATTGGCATCACCTTCACGGACGCCTGCGCCTGCAGGTCAGCCGGATAGGTATAGATGACGGAGATGGTGCCGACCTCGGCCTGTGCCACGTCGACAGAAGTCGTGGCCTGCTCTCCGGCCGGGGTGGCCGTTCCAGCCGTATTAGAAGGCGGATTACAGGCCGTCAGAGCAACGCTCACGATCAATAGACCGGTCATGGCTATCCAAGGCCAACGTTTCATTGTCTGTTCCTCCCTTAGTAAATGCAGCTAAACATCCTTGTGTTCGGTAGATATGGTCGGGTCACGCCTGGTGTTGAGGGGGTGTGAAAAGCGTACGGCGTGGTTATTGTGTCAGTTGCCGGAATGCTCTTGCCGGACGAAGGCTACCGGGTCGCGCATAAAGCGCTCGACCATTCCCATTTGGGCTTCGGCACCGCTATCTTTGATGGCATCGTATTTCTCGATCTCACTGCGTAGCATCTGTTTTAGCAGTCTCCAGGCCACCTCAAGATCTTTGTCACTAATTAACTGGTAGGAGGCGGTGCTGTCCTCCATAATGACAGCGTGGGCTTTCTTCCACGCCTCTTTCCCGGCCGGTGTGATGCTAACCAACACGACGCGCCGGTCCTCCGTACTACGACAGCGTTCGGCCCATCCCTGCTTGACCAAACGATCGATGATGCCGGTCATAGTGGCCGGGTCCTGGTTGGGGGAGATGTTGACCAGATCCGTCATCGTGCACGCCGCCCTATGCTGGTGTAAGGCAGAAAGAGTCATAAACTGCGGCGCCGTCAAACCGAGGTTTTGCAGTATCCGCCAATGACGCCGGCTGGTGAGCCACATCAGCAACATAAACATGCCGCCGACTTGCTCGATCCTTTTCTGTCTGCCAGATTCTGCCATCAAGTGTACCTCCACTACTGAGACATCCAAGAGTCTCCCGGCGACCGGGTTAACAGATTGTTAACAATCATAAAAGTTGTCAGCACAAAACAAATTTGGCCAAAAAAAAGGCGTTGCCATTGTGTTTGCTCTCGGGCAACGGTTGGCCGAAAAACGCGACGATAGAATTTTGCAGCGCGAACTATTCTATCACGTAAGCCGGGGTTGTCAAATATCTGATGGCGATAGGGATTGAAGTATGCAGACCTTACTCATGGCGATTAGGTCTCCATACGCAGGAACTCAAACACCTGGCGCCAAACCAAACGCGGATTGATTCTAAAAGGGTGCAACCGCCGGCTGACGGCGTAGCCCTTGAACAACTTGTTGGCCCACCAATACAGCGTATCACTGACCGGGTTGTGCGGTGCCTTGATGAATAGCCGGATCAGAGGCTCCAACCAGGGAAATTCGACCCCCAGAGCAAACCAGCGCTGCAAATTCTCCATTTGCCGCCGCTCGAAAGGGTCCCGCTTGATGAGCGACTTGTCCCAGGCGATGGCTCCGATGTCGTCCAAGCTGCCCTCGATCAGGTGGTGTTCTTGCACGAATTGCCCCAGTTCGGTACCTGGATAAGGTTGGAACAGGAAGGCGTGGGCGTACTTGATTTTGGCCTCGCTGTTGAGGCGCATTGTTGCCAGGTCGTCCTCCAAGGTGGCGGTGGGCAGGGCCAACATATTGGTCGAGCTGGCATTGATGCCGGCCAGGTCGAACAATACCCCGGCTTTGACGATCGTTTCGCGTGGCATCTTGCGTTTTAGCAGCACGTTGCGCAGGTGATCGTTGCCCGACTCGATTCCCATGCTGACGGTGTTGGCGCCCGCGTCTTTCAGCAGGGCTACTTTTTCCGGCGTCACCAGGTTGGCGCGCACGTTACAGAAGAAGGGCAGCCCGACTTCCTTGGGGAAACGCTCGGCAAACTCCTGCAGCCAGTCGTCAAATAAAATGAATAGGTCATCGACAAACAAGAGTTGTTCCAACGGGTAGCGCTCTTTGACCCACAGCGCCTCCTCAATCACGTGGCTGACGGGGCGCATATAGCCGCGCTTCTCCCGCGGATAGTGCTCCTTGTACCAGGCGTGGTTGAAACAGTAGGTACAGCCATAGGGGCAGCCCCTACCGGCGATGAAGGATTTGATCGGGCTGTAACGGGTGGCGTTGTGTTTCTCGTATATCAAGCCCCGGTCGGGCATCGGCAGCTCGCCCAACTGACCTACCAGGGGCCGGACCGGATTTCTAGTGATATCTCCGTCGACGTTGAACCACCAGTTGTAGATGTTTGGGTCGAAGCCGCCGTTGTCGAGGCTGTTGGCCAAGTCGAGTATCGGCCCCTCACCTTCGCCGATACATACGCCATCAACGCCCGGCTCGTGGATGATATCGGCAAAAAAGGTGGCGTGTGGACCGCCAAAAACTGAGAGTGGTCGTTGGGGTGCCAATGCCTCTCTCATGGACCGGTTAAGGTCGAAGTAGTAATGCTGGCTGCCGGTCATTATGCTGAAGCCGAGAACGTCTGGCCGGAAGCTGCGTGCAACTTGAATGGGGTCTTCCTGAGCGGCGATGGTCAGCGCCACGTCGTGACCGGCTTCTTTGAGAACGGCCGACATCGACATGATGCCCTGAGGCTCATAATCTATCTTCTTTTCCACCCACAGGATACGCGCCAGTCGGTCCCTCGCAAGCACGCGATGTGATCGATCCTCAGGGGGCACAATCGTCCCCAAGGCTGGCGCATTTTAGTCTACTTTGTTGGCCTTGTCAACAAAATTCGGAGTTTGGGGCGTGTCCCGTCTTCTCGGTAGATGGCCAAAAGAGTCGGCGGCTGGTTCTATGCGCTTCCCAAAACATTATGTGAGCGGTCTCTCACGAGCCTGCTTCGCAACCAAATCTCGGCTCGGTCTAATTTCTCCTGCAAGACATTTGGGACACGCTCCGGAGTTTGGGACCTGGAAGAGGATATGCCTGGCTGGCGGGAGGACACAAAAGACAATCAGGGTGGTTGCTGATGCAGATTGGGCTGGCCCTGACTGGAGATCAGAAGTTTGATGGCAAATAATCGACGTGCAGGGTTTGCATGGGCTCGCCGGACATGGTGAATTCGTAGGTGGCTGCCATCTGCTGCCCATCTCTGAACAGGTCCAGCTTGTATGGCCCAGGCATGTAGGGCGAGAACTCGACCTTCATGTTCATACGCTTGTTGTCGCCGCAGTCGGGACAACTACTGTCGGTACCGCCAATGCCGGATATTTCCCCCAGGTGTTCCTGGCCACTGGGGTCCACCAGACGCATCTGAAACCCTGGCTCACCGTCGAAGTGATTGGTGTTGACGTCAATGATCTTCCACACCATTCCAGTGACTCGGGTGACCTGCGCCGAGCCGGTGTCGAATATGATCGGGTTAGCGACATAGGCATATTGAGGCGCTGGCGTATCCGTTGGCGGTGCCGGCGTAGCGGTAGGCGCCGGCGGCCGGGTGGAGGTAGGAACAGGGGTATCGGTGGGCACCGGCGTGGGGGTGTCAATCGGGACTGGCGTCTTTGTTGGTTCAGGTGTCCAGGTGGGTACTGGTGTGTATGTTTCAGTCGGCGGCGGGGTTGGTGTAAAAGTTGGGCGCGGCGTGGCCCAGCCGTAGGGGTCGGTCGGCGCCACTGGGGCGGCTTCAACGACGATCACCTGCGGTTGTTGCTGTGCCGTCACCATAGAGGCTGAAACCGTTACCTGGCGTGACATATCGATGGCGATAGCCGTGCCTGTGATGAGGACACTGACGATCGATAAGCTGAGGACAAAGACGAAGAGTTGCTGTCGCCGGGTCATCAAGGGTCCTTTCTTAATCAGCTACTCTTATGTCTATTTTACCATAACACAAAGACAATTACAAGTATCAGTTTCTTTTTCCGGCTGTGGGCGAGTTGTGGTAATATGCACTGTGTTTGCGCCCGATGCGAGGGCTGCTGGCGATAAGACAGAATGGCTCAAACGGCCGATCGAAATGCGGGCTGCCCTATGGACAGACCCGTCATTATCCGAGAGATGCTGGTGTTTCATTGACTGCAACGCGTGCTAAAAAGTCGTATCACGTCTTGATGTTGGCTCCCACTATGTTCTTCGCCGACTACGGTTGTCACGTCCGTATTCTGGAGGAAGCGCTGGTGCTGCGCCAAATGGGTCACAATGTAGTCGTCCTGGCTTATCCTAACGGGCGCGATGTGGCCGACCTGAACGTCTTGCGCTGCTGGGGCGTACCGTTTCACTATCGCGTGATCGTTGGCTCCTCGCGCCACAAGCTGTATCTGGATGTGATGTTGGCGATCAAGGCGGTTGGCTACGTACTGCGTCGCCGCCCGGACGTTATTCACGCGCACCTGCACGAAGGCGGGCTGCTGGGCTGGTTCTTGAGCAAACTCAGCCGGGCGCCACTGGTATTTGATTTTCAAGGCAGCCTAACGGCCGAAATGCTCGATCACCACTTCCTAAGCGGGCCGGATAGTTGGGCCTACCGGCCCTTGCTGTGGCTGGAAACGTGGATCGATCGTGCTGCTCAGGTGTTGGTCACCAGTTCACAGCATTCCGCACGTCTGCTCAAGCGCGATTTTGGCGTTCCCGAGGAACAGATTTATCCACTTCCCGACTGCGTCAACGCCGAGA
>CAZHBM010000026.1:16275-18769 GCA_964529945.1 uncultured Anaerolineales bacterium
CGCCCCAGGCCGACAAGGCGGACTTGAAGCGCGGCCTGGGAATCCCGGCCGGCCGCAAGGTTATCGTCTATCTGGGCCTATTGACCGAGTATCAGGGCATCGGTCTGTTGTTGCAGGCCGTGCAACACCTGAAAGCGCGCCGAAGCGATTTCCACCTGTTGCTGATGGGCTTTCCCGACGCCGGCTATCGCGAGCGGGCAGCCGAGATGGACCTGGAGGACGTGGTCACCTTCACCGGCAAGGTGGCCTACGAAGAGGCGCCGGGTTACCTGGCAATCGGCGACGTAGCGGTAGCCCCGAAGATATCGGCCACAGAGGGCAGCGGTAAGATATTGAACTATATGAGTATGGCGCTGCCGACCGTCGCCTTCAAGACTCCTGTCAGCCGCGAGTATCTGAACGATCACGGCATTTATGCCACCGAGCAGACGGTGGCGGGACTTGCGGAAGCGCTCAACCGTGTATTAGACATGTCCGACTTGGATCGGGAAATGCTGGGCCAACGTCTGCGGGCGTGGGTGATTGAGCACTATGGCTGGGAGCGGGCCGGCCGGCAGTTGGTGGAGGTCTACGAAGCCTTGATGGATGGGGAACGACCGCTGCGGCACATTGTCGATCCAAACACCAATCAGTAGGCGTTCTAAGTTTGTTCCCCTGCTTCCAACAGGTCAAGTACCTGCCGGGCTGTGCGCTTCCAGGTGAAGCCTGCCGCCCACTTCAGGCCGGCGCCTACCAGCGATTGACGCAACCCCGGCTCGTCGAGCAGCCTGGCAATACTGGCGGCAATCGCCCTTGCATCGGTCGGATTGACTGTCAGCGCGGCTTGACCGACCACTTCCGGCAGACTGGTGGTATTGCTGGCTACCACCGGCGTGCCGCAGGCCATCGCTTCCAAGGTTGGTAATCCAAAACCCTCATACAGGGAAGGGTAGACGAGCAAACTCGCCTGCCGGTATAGGGCCGGCAGGTGTTCCTTGGCCACAAAACCGGTCAACACGACGCCGGCTTCGCGGGCACGCTGTACCAGTTCGTGACTGTCCCAGTACTGTAACCCGCTCCATACCATCGCCGGCAGGTCTTGTCGCTGTTGCCGCAGCAGCAGGTAGGCGTCCAGCAGGCGCGCCAGGTTTTTTCGCGGATGAATGTTGCCCAACGCCAGGATATAAGGCGCTTCGACGCCATATTGGGCCAGGAACGCCTGATCGGTTCGGTCGTTGTGCGGCCCTGACGGGGGTGCAAAGCGTTTTTCTACACCCAGGGGGATCACGCGCACTTTTTCCGACGCAACCGGATAAAAACGCAACAGCTCCTGCCGCGAAAACTCGGATATGGTGATAACCCATTTCGCCTGCTGAACGGCACGGCCGGTGAGCCAGCGCATATACTGGGCTACAAACCAGGGGAAATACTCGGGGTGAGCTCTAAAAGAAAGGTCGTGGACGGCCACGATGCCCCGGCAAGGTAGGAACAACGGGAAAAAGAAGTTCGACAGGTACCAATCAGCTCGAATGCGCTTCAGCGCCCGGGTTTGTTGCCACACAAAAAAGGGAAGCTGGCGGTAGACTCCCAAATCTACCTGGTGAAAGGCGGCCGGAACAGCCACAGGGCTGTCCCAACGGCAGGTCAGCAAGCTGATCCGGTTTGCGGGTGCCAGGGCATCTAATCCGCTGACCAGGCCGGCGATGAAGGTTTCGTTGCCGCCACGATGGCGGCCCAATTCAGAAGCGTTGATAGCCAGGTGCACGTGAAACTGAACCTCGAGCCTTTCATATTTTGGAAGACCTTTGTCGGTGCGGCTATACTATGTTAGAATGAAAAGTGAGTCAAACTGCTCAATCTACTCTTTGCAGGTCACTTCCCCATGCCCTTATCCATAGTCATCCTGAACTGGAATGCGGCCCAAGATACCATCGACTGCGTGCAGCAGTTGCAGGCGTGGCGAAACTTGCGTCCGCGCATTTGGGTGGTCGATAATGCCTCTAGCGACGGCAGTGCAGACCGGATTGAACGCGCCTGCCAGGGCATCACTTTAATCCGCAACGCGCACAACCAGGGTTTCGCCGGCGGCAGCAATCGCGGCATAGAAGCGGCTCTGGCATCCGGTGATGCGCCGATTCTGCTGCTGAACAACGACGCCTCTCTTGAGGAGTCGGGCGCTAAACGCCTGATGGTCACTTTGAAAGAAGTTGACCAGGCGGCTTGCGTTGGTCCACTCCTGTTCGACGCCGAGCAACGAGATCACCTGCTGGCTGCCGGTGCCCGTGACCCTTCCCGCCACCACGCAACACACATTTTGCAGTTGCCGCCCGAGGATTCGGTTCAACAGGTCGAATGTGTGCCGGGGACCGCGGTTGTACTTCGAGCACAGGTCTTGCAGCAGATCGGATTGCTGGATGAAACCTATTTCTTCAGCTCGGAAGTCGCCGATTGGTGTTTGCGTGCTCTCCGGTCGGGCTACGTCAACCTGATCGACAGCCGGGTACACGCCTTTCAT
>CAZHBM010000027.1:0-18502 GCA_964529945.1 uncultured Anaerolineales bacterium
ACATTATCTTTTGAGTGAACGGCCACGTTCGGGACACTTCAGGCGACCCGCCGGCCCGGGTCTGCCTCAGAGCTTCTGTAGTACCAATTGCACCGAGCCAGAGCTTGGCCGAGAGCCGGCTCGAGAGAGAGAGAGAGAGAGAGACCGCCTGCACAGTATTGTGGGCGGCGCCTAGAATCGGGTGGTATTTTTCTTATTTGCGGGTGGAAGGCTTCCACCCGCAAATAAGAGAGATGGAGCCGGCTGCCAGCTCACGTGGTTTTCCACCAAGAAATATGGAACATATCCGCCGGACTTCCCCTTTTTTGGTGACATTATCTCTTGAGTGAACGGCCACGTTCGAGGCTCTCCAGGAAGCCCCGTCAGCTCAAATTATTTGACACTCCTTCCTGCCGGTGCTACAATTCTTTTTGTAAAAGTAACCCGGTCGACAAATCAATAACCGGATGAAGTGGGCGAGAGAGAACTCATAAGAGTCGCCGAAGGTGCAAGTTCGCAGGTGGCCCTACCTGGCGAACGACACTCTCAGGCAAAAAGGATCGCCCGCCGACGGATCTCTGGAGAGACGACGTCGTGTCGCACCGAAGGAGCAATCCCCCCATCGTTTCCGCCTGGAAGTTGGGGAGAATCTCTCAGGTTCAGAACAGAGGAATGGGCGCATGTTTTTCATGCGTCCATTTTTTGTCCTAGTTTAACCAGGAGATACACCATGTCCGATGCGCTCAAAAGAACGGCACTTTACCCCTGGCACAAGAGCCACGGTGCGCGGTTGGTTCCATTTGCCGGCTGGGAGATGCCGGTCCAGTACCCGACAGGCCCGCTGCAGGAGCACCTGAAC
This sequence comes from uncultured Anaerolineales bacterium, assembly GCA_964529945.1. GTDB lineage: Bacteria > Chloroflexota > Anaerolineae > 4572-78 > NAK82 > CAZHBM01. The sequence goes on from CAZHBM010000027.1 coordinate 839, forward strand.
ACCCGTCAGGCCGCCGGCTTGTTTGACATTGATCATATGGGTCAGATAGAGGTCCGTGGGGCCGACGCCGAGACATTCGTGAATCGGATGGTGTCCTATGACGTCCGCCGGATGGACACCCTGGACGCCCACTACGCCTTACTGTGTTATCAGGATGGCGGCGTCGTTGACGACCTGTTTGTATACCGGCTGCCGGCCACGTCGGACACCAGCTTCGACGCCGGGTTCCTGTTGGTCGTCAATGCCTCCAATCGAGGTAAGGATTACCGGTGGCTGACTTCGTTTTCGGCCGGAATGGACCTGACGGTCACCGACATCTCCGACGAGACCTATATGTTGGCCCTTCAAGGACCTTTGGCACCCGCTATCCTCGATCGCGTCACGTCCACCGATCTGTCGACCGTGAAACGCTTCACCGCCGTCCAGGACCGGCTATGGGGCCGCATACCTGCACTCATCGGGCGGACCGGCTATACCGGTGAGGACGGTTTTGAGCTCTTCTTCCCGTTCGAGGAAGCACTTGCCGTCTGGGAAGGCCTGCTGCGCGAGGGGAAAGGCGAAGGCTTGCTGCCGGTGGGCCTGGCCGCCCGCGACAGCCTGCGTTTTGAGCCCTGTTTCCCGCTGTACGGCCAGGAGATAGACGCCTTTCACACTCCCGTCCAGGCCGGCCTCGGCTTCGCGGTCAGCCTGAACAAGCCTTTTGTGGGCCGGGAGGTCTTGCTGAAGCAGAAGCTGGAAGGCCCGGCCGAAGTATTGGTTGGCTTCGAGATGCAGGACAAGGGCGTACCTCGGCACGGCTATCCCGTCACCTACCAGGGACTGGATGTAGGCCAGGTCACCAGCGGCATGTTCGCACCCAGCAGCCGCCGATATCTGGGCATGGCCTACCTGCCGGCCGAACTGGCCGCTCCCGGAACCGAAATTGAGATTATCGTCCATGGCTCACCCAAAACAGCCAGTGTCGTGGACCGCCCATTCTACCTGCCGGCCTACCGGCGATAAACACATCCCGTGGCGCGATTGCCCGGTCGATGGTACGATGATCGTAGAAACAGGCCTCTTAATGTTACCAAGACTTGGAAGGAGACAAAACCGATGAAGCTACAGCCCGATGCCCGTTATGCAGAAAGTCACGAGTGGGTGCGCAAAGACGGAGACGTAATGGTCTGCGGCATCAGCGACCACGCACAGGAAGAACTCTCCGACGTCGTCTACGTCGAATTGCCGGAGATTGGCAGCAAATTGGCCAAGGGTGACAGTTTCGGGGTGGTTGAGTCTGTCAAAGCCGCCTCCGACGTGTATATGCCCATGGGCGGTGAGATTGTCGCCGTGAACGATGAACTCAACGATAAGCCGGAGTTGATAAACCGCGATCCATACGGTGAAGGCTGGCTGATCAGATTTGAGCCTTCAGACCTTGGAGAATGGGACAGCCTCCTTTCACCGGAAGATTACGAGAAGACTGCTGCGGGAGATTGACCATGCCATTTTTGCCTCATACCGACGATGATCGTCGTGCGATGCTGGCAACCATCGGGATTGAGTCCCTGGATGAACTGTTCCACGACATCCCGGCCCAACATCGTTATCCCGACCTGAATCTCCCGGAACCGGCCTCCGAAATCGAGATTCTGGACGAATTGCGCGCCATCGCCGCAAAGAATCAGGCTGCGGGCGAAGTAGCGATGTTTCTTGGTGCCGGTGCTTACCATCACTTCGTGCCCAGCGTCGTGCCCTACCTGGCGTCCCGAGGTGAATACGCAACCGCCTATACGCCCTACCAGGCGGAAGTCAGCCAGGGCACATTGCAGGTCATCTTCGAGTACCAGAGTATGCTGGCACGACTGACCGGCATGGAAGTAGTCAATGCCAGCCATTACGACGGGGCCACCGCAATGGCTGAAGCCGCGTTGATGGCTGTGAGAGTTCTGCACGACAAACGCAACAAGATTGTGGTATCTCCGTCGATACATCCGCACTACCGGCAGACCTTGCGCACTTACGTGGCCGGTGGAGGTGAGATCGAGATCACAGGAGATGAGGACCTGTCCGCCTCTCCACAATCGCTGCTCGATTGTCTCGATGACACGACCGCATGTCTTGTCGTTCAGCATCCGGATTTCTTCGGGCGATTGGTGGATCTCAAGACGTATGCCCAGGCTGCCCACCGGGTGGGCGCACTGCTGGTCGTGGTAAGCACTCCTATCACCAGCCTGGGTATGCTGAAACCTCCCGGTGCCTATGGAGCCGACATCGTGGCTGCCGAAGGCCAACCGCTGGGTATCCCCCTGTCTTTCGGCGGCCCCTACCTGGGAGTCCTGGCCTGTCTGGCGGAGTACGTGCGCAAAATACCCGGCCGGCTGGTCGGCGAAACGGTGGACGAAGACGGCCGGCGCGGGTTTGTGCTCACGCTTACGCCACGCGAACAACACATCCGGCGCGAAAAAGCCACCAGCAACATCTGCACCAACCAGGGGCTGATGGCTCTGATGTCGACCATCTATCTGGCCTACATGGGGCCGGAGGGATTGCGACAGATTGCGAGCCTTTGTTATCATCGGGCGCACTACGCTGCGCGAGAGATCGACAAACTGCCCGGCTATCGCCTGGTTGATGACCGGCCCTTCTTCAATGAATTCGCCATCGAGTGCCCCGGGCCGGTGTCTGAGATTAATCAAGGCTTGTTGAGCCAGGGGCTGATCGGAGGCTACGAACTGGAGTCGGACTACCCGGACAGGCGGCAGCAGATGTTGCTTTGTCTCACCGAGATGAACTCCCGCAGCCAGATCGACCGCCTGATAGCCGGCCTTAAGGAGGTGGCGCAATGACCGAACCTCTGGTATTCGAGCTTTCGTCACCTGGCCGCCGGGCCTTCTCCCTGCCGCAACTCGACGTACCACTTGCGGAGGAGCCGGAGGATTACCTGCGCGCCGAGCTGGAGCTGCCAGAAATCAGCGAGTTGGACCTCGTCCGCCACTACACCCGCCTGAGCCAACTTAATTTCGCCATCGACACCAACTTCTATCCCCTGGGCTCGTGCACGATGAAGTACAACCCCAAGGTGAACGAAAAAACCGCTGCCCTTGACGGATTTTCCGGCGCTCACCCACTGCAACCCGAAACGGGTATCCAGGGCAGCCTGGAGCTGATGTATCGCCTGCAAGAAGCACTGAAAGAGATCGCCGGATTCGCCGCCGTGTCGCTGCAACCGGCTGCCGGTGCTCAGGGGGAACTGGCCGGCGTGTTGATGATCCGCGCCTACCACCTGGCCCGTGGCGACACGAAACGCCGGATCATGTTGATACCCGATTCGGCACATGGAACCAATCCCGCCTCGTGTGCTATGGCCGGCTTCCAGGTGATGGAGGTGCCGTCCGACGATCGCGGAAACATCGACCTGGAATCTCTGAAAACCCTCTGCAGCCAGGAAGTGGCCGGCCTCATGCTCACTAACCCGAATACGCTGGGCCTTTTCGAGGAACACGTGGCCGAGGTGTGCAATACTGTTCACGCCTGCGGCGGCCTGATGTATGGCGACGGGGCCAACCTGAACGCACTGTTGGGAGTCGCCCGGCCGGGTCACCTGGGCATCGACGTGATGCACTTCAACCTGCACAAGACGTTCTCTACGCCCCACGGGGGCGGAGGGCCGGGGAGCGGCCCGGTGGGCGCTTCGCCGGCACTGGCCGACTTTCTGCCGGGGCCCGTCGCAGTCCAGGCCGGTGCCGACTATCAGCTCCACATGCCGGCCCGGTCCATTGGCCGGCTGAAGGCCTTTCACGGGAATTTCGGCATGTTCGTCCGCGCCTACACCTATATCCGAATGATGGGGGCCGCTGGGTTACGCGCCGTCGCTCAGTCCGCTGTTTTGAACGCAAATTACCTGCAAGCCAGGCTGATGCCGACTTATCGCGTCCCGTATGGGGAGCGGCTTTGTATGCACGAGTTTGTGGTCCACGGAGACATCGCCGGCACTGACGTTCGCGCGCTGGATGTCGCCAAACGGCTGATTGACTACGGATTTCATCCGCCCACCAATTACTTCCCGCTCATCGTCCACGACGCATTGATGATCGAACCGACCGAGACCGAGAGCCGGGAAACGTTGGATGCCTTTGCGGACGCGATGCTCGCCATTCACCGGGAAGCGCTGGAACAGCCTGAGCTTCTGCACACGGCCCCGCATTCAGCGCCGCTCAAACGGCTGGACGAAGTTCAAGCCGCTCGCAAGCCGGTGCTGTGCTATCGTGGATAGATCTTGAGCGCCCATGGGCGCAGTCTGTGGATTCTTCTGGGGAGGGTAGCACAATCGTCAGGTGAGGTCGGTGGACCTACTGGTCTGCCTGGGCTTCACAGCGGCGATGGGCAGGAAAACCATAACGGCGACCGCCATAGCCACACCAATCGCCAGAATCGCCGTGGGCGGGCCGCTGATCTCGAAAAGTTGGCCGGCCAGCCACGGGATGGTCATACCGCCAACGCTTCCACCCACGAAGAACCAACTGGTGATCCGGCCGGATATGGACATACGTCGCTCGGCCAACGCCAGCGTCACCGGCACGATCGAGGCCATTGACAGGCCGGTGCCCATCACGCCGACCCACAAGGCGACCGGTGAGTCACGGAACAACAGAATCAAAGATAGGCTGAACAGCACGCCGGCCAGGTCGGCGGCCACGAAGACCTTGGGACGTATCCGAGCCGACAGCGGCATCGCCAACAGTCGCCCAAAGGTAAACGCCCCCCAGAAGGCTGAGGTCACGTAGGCCGCAGTAACCTGATCGGCCAGATTGAGCTTCAGGGCGTAAGAATAAATCCAGCCTCCAAAACCGGCCTCGGAGCCAAAATTCAAGAAGAAGAAGATGGCAATCAATAAGACCAGCTTGTGATTGCTTCCTTTGGCAGCTTCCTCAACCGTCACTTCTGACGATGGGCTGGCTAACGATGCCAGCCACACCGCTGCCGGCAGGATCAGGAGCGCCAGCGCCCAATAGGCCCAATAGATGTCACCGCTCATCAAAACCAATTGGGCAATAACGATCGGAGCGATAAAAGAGCCCAATCCAAAGGCGAAATGTAACCCATTCATGAAGGGCCCGACCCGGTCCCGGTGCACCCAGACAAGCAGCGTATTGCCGCCCACGTCCAGTGTACCTGAAGCCAGCCCAAGGAAGAACAGGACGGCGGCCAGAAGCAACAACGTGGTCATTACAGGCACCAGGGCTACCATAGCCGCCACAAACAGGAGACACACGGCCATTATCGGATGTCCCGGAAACCGGTCGAAGAGTCTTCCGGCCTGGAGAGAGCCCAACAAATAGCCCGTGCTCTGAGCGGTAAAGAGAATGCTTACCTGGCGTAACTCGGTGCCGGTGTGGGCGGCCAGGCTGGGCAGCGTAGGGCCGATGGCCGCAGCGGCCAAACCCACTCCCACGAAGGCTGCATAATAGGCCAGCGTCTTGTGAAGTTTGTCGGGTTGGGTATGAAAATACGATTCAGGTTTTTGTGTGGTCATCGGTGTTGGCTGCTCCGACGAATACCTTGTTTATGAGAATCAAGCAAGTCTGTACATTTTAGGGACGGCGGCGATGATGGGCAAATCATGGCCTCGGGGACACCTGTTTCGCCGGCTCACGATTGCCATAAACCGGAGCAACAAGTAAAATAGACAGTCGTTCGTTACGTGGCGATGATGGGCCTGCGGCAATTGAGTAACGGGCGACAATTACCACCCTGTGGGCAGAAAGCTACTTCGATGATCGACAGTTGGAGAAGACTATGAGTCAGAGAATGGTGCGCAAAAACCGGCTCATTGCAGCCGCCGATGAAGTCCTGGGGCAGACGGACCCAGAAATCCTGGCCGCTATTCGCGGCGAGCGAAAACGCCAGCAGGAACAGGTTGAACTTATTGCCTCGGAGAACTACGTCAGCTCGGCGGTTCTGGCCGCTCAAGGCTCGGTCCTGACCAACAAATATGCTGAAGGCTACCCCGAGCATCGCTATTACGGCGGCTGTGAGTTCGTCGACATCGTCGAAGAGCTGGCGCGTGAACGCGCCAGAATATTGTTCGGCGCCGATCACGCCAACGTCCAGCCCCATTCGGGGTCCCAGGCAAACGGGGCTGCCTACCTGGCCCTGCTCGACCCGGGCGATACCGTCCTGGCCATGAACCTCGGTCACGGCGGGCATCTTACCCACGGCGCAAAATTCAACTTCTCGGGACAGTTCTATCACTTCGTTCACTACGGTGTCAATCCACAGACAGAGATGCTGGATTATGATATGATCGCTTCCCTGGCCCGCGAGCACCGTCCCAAGATGATTGTGGCCGGCGCCAGCGCCTATCCGCGGACGATCGACTTTCAGGCATTGCGTGCCATCGCCGATGAAACCGGCGCCTGTTTGATGGTCGATATGGCCCACATTGCCGGGCTTGTTGCCGCCGGCGTTCACCCCAACCCCGTGCCCTACAGCCACGTCGTGACCAGTACGACGCACAAAACCTTGCGCGGCCCCAGGGCGGGCCTTGTTCTGAGCCAAAAAGATTATGGCGCCCGCATCGACAAGGCGGTCTTTCCCGGGTTGCAGGGCGGGCCACTTATGCACATCATCGCAGCCAAAGCCGTGGCCTTCCTCGAAGCGATGCGACCCGATTTCAAGGACTACGCCCGCCAGGTAGTCGCCAACGCCGCGCGATTGGCCGAGGTTCTGAATGAGGATGGATTGCGCATCGTTTCCGGCGGCACCGATAACCACATCGTATTAGTCGACGTGAGGCCGGCCGGCATTAGTGGCCAACAGGCTGAGGACGCCCTGCACGAAGTAGGTATCACCGTCAACAAGAACCTCATTCCCTTCGATCCGGCGCCACCGCGAGTCACCAGCGGCGTCCGGCTGGGTACGCCTGCAGTCACCACGCGTGGCTTCGGCGAAGGAGAAATGGAACTGGTGGCCGAATGCATCATTCGGGCGCTGAGGAACCCCTTTGACGCAGCCGAAATGTCCAGGATTCGGGCCATTACCGGGAACCTATGCGACCGCTTCCCGGTGCCCGCCATCTAAAGGGACAAGACCGGAAAAACGCCGTCGAGGCACAGATACTAAAAAGCTGCGGACGATCGAAATGTCGTCCGCAGCTTGCTTTTCACATAGATGAGATTACTTCAAATTGGAGCCCTGCCTCACGGGCGCAAACGAACGTACGCCAGGTCAGCCCGAGCCAGGCTCTCCTGCCTGACCATCTGCGGCCCATAGGTGCCGGTGACCTGCAACACTTCCGCCACGCGCTGCATCAGTTGAAAGGGAGTGATCGGTTTGACCAGATAGTCCACGACCATTGGTCCACAGTCAAACCCCTTCTCAATTTCGCGCGGCAAGCCACGAGCACTCAGAAACATGATTGGCAGCGTTGGAAACTCGCGTGCCAGCAACCTGGCGGCGTCGTAGCCGGTCATCATGGGCATGCGCACGCTGAGAACGGCTATGTCGACCTGTTCATCGCGTATAATTTGAACGGCCTGGGCACCGTTGACGCACTCGAAAACACGATGCCCCTGCGCTCTCAACACAAAGGCGAATAACTCGCGGCAATCCCGGTCGTTTTCGGCATAAATAATCGTCGTCATGTCCAGTCGGTTTCCTCCGGAAAGCCCTGTGGAAAAGCTCTGCCGGGTGGCATAGAGATTTCGAGTCACAACTAACCATAACTATTCTACCACAAAAGAATCGTTATGGCAAGTGTTTTCCGAATCCGTCTAGGCCAGGATCGACCAGCCCCCATCAACGACGATTGTCTGTCCCACGATCATCGCCGCATCTTCCGAACACAGAAACGCCACCACCTTGGCAATGTCCAAAGGCGTGGCCACGCGGCCGGCGGGCGTACGGGACGCACTCATCTCCAGAGTCTCTTCCACGTCGATTGAAAATGCCCTCAGTGCATCCGTATCCACGATGCCCGGTGAAACGGCGTTGGCCGATATCCCTTTGGGCGCCAGCTCCAACGCCAGGTAGCGGATGATTGCCTCAATGGCGGCCTTGCTCACGCCGACCACGCCGTATTCGGAAAACACCCGCGTGCTGCCGAAGCTGGTGATGCCGACGATGCGCCCCCAGCCTTCACGCACCATCAGCGGCGCCGCCCGTTGCGCACAGCGCAGAATCGAGCGCGCGTTCACGTCCATCGTCCAATCCCAATGCTTGTCCTCAACCTGCGTAATCGGCCGCAGGACGCCCGTTGCCGCGTTGCCCACCAAAATGTCGCAGCGTCCAAACGTCGTCTCAACCTCGTCGAACATACGATCGATGTCTTCCGGTCGACTCAGGTTGGCGCGAATGGCAACCGCCCGCTGTCCCAGCGAGGCCACTTCATCTACTACGCTCTCGGCGGCACTCTTTTTGCGCAGGTAATTGATCACAATCGAAGCACCTCGTCCGGCCAGCTCCAGCGCGATGGCCCGCCCAATTCCGCGTGATGATCCGGTAATCAAAGCCACTTTCCCGGCCAATGGGAGCCCCGTCGTCTCTGCCGTTTTCATCTATCCGTCCTCCTTCCATCCCTTGCACATTGCCGTCACCACCGCGGTTTCTCCCCGACGGCCCATAGACTATTTTCCGGGGTCAAATCCCTGTTGGTCCAAGGCGCGCCGCAAAACGCCGTCCCGTCTGAGCATCTTCCCATCTGGAGTGAAGTACAGTTTCAAGGTATTGTACCAATCTCCCGTCGGATGCTGACCAGACATGGCCTGAAAACAAGCCTCCAGCATCTCGTCGGACAGATCAGGATATCCGTTTTCGAAGAATACTGCCTGGCGCGGCACACGCGGCCGAGGGGGCAGAGACTTCTCTCCCGCCTCGGGAACGCCGATGACCAGGCCGACGATAGGCAGCACCCCCGGCGGCAGGTCAAGCTCCCTGGCAATCCGGTCACTGTTTTCCTGAACGGCTCCAACAAAACAGGTGCCGTAGCCGAGAGTCTCGGCCGCCACCAGCATGTTTTGCGCCATCAGGCTGGCATCAACGATGCCAAACAGCAGCGAGATGTACGGCCCGCTGGCATATGTACCACCACGGTATTCAACCAGCCGGCGCAAACGATTTGTATCCAGGCAAACCACGAAGAATTCGGCCGCTTCCATAATGTGACGCTGGTTGCTACACAGCCCAGCCAGTCGAGCCCGCAATTGACCGTCCGTGATGCGGATGAAGGTCCCGAACTGGGCACTGGCGTCGGTCGGCGCGCGACGCCCAGCGTCGATGATGGTCTCCAGGTGCGCGGCGGTTACCGCTTCTGACCGGTACCTGCGAATTGTGCGATGTTTGCGGAAAACGTCCCAAATGGATCTGCTGTCGTTCACGGCTTCGCTCCCTGCACGTTGCTCTTCTAGCTCGTTTGTCGCTCTCGGATATGATCCTGAAAATACTGTATCGCCCACGGCGGCCCGGCCAGCATGGTGTGTGCAAACTTGCGACCGTCGGCCAAAGAAGCCAGGTCGGGGGTGCCTACGTTGCCGGATAGGTCACCCAGAGTGCCGCCGGCAAGCTGCAGCACGGCAAACGCTCCGGCGATGTCCCACAACGCCGGCCTTCCCAGGAGCGCCGCAATCGCTGTGCCGCGGGCAACGTAGCACATATGGGCCGCTGTGCTGCCAAAAATCCGCGTTTTGCCCTCGAAGTCTATGTCGTATTTTCGGTGCGACTCCGACGTGGCACACAAAAACGTATGGTCGTCGATGTGTGCGCTGTCGTCTACCCGGATTTGGTGTCCGTTCAGTGTCGCCCGGGAACCATCCGATTGGTAGTACTCATTCTCTAAAGGCATGTAGAAGACGCCCGCCAGCGGCTGCCAGTCCTGCAATATACCGACGGACACGCCCCACACCGGAAGGCCGGCGGCGTAGGCGGCCGTACCGTCAATCGGATCGATGGCCCACACGCGACCGCTACTGCCGGCGTGGGTCTCCATCTCCTCACCCAGGAGCACGTCCTGAGGATAGGCGCGGCCCAGCTCGTCCCGCAGGAAGGCTTCAATCTCTTGGTCGGCCACCGTTACGATGGTGTTGTCGGCCTTTCGGCGCGCGATGGTATGTTGAAAATGAGTCAGGGCCATTTCTCCGGCCTGCCTGATGATTCTCTCCAACCAGTCAAAATCTACATCTTCAAGCAATTCGATTGCGTCCTTTCTTGTTGTTGCCCAAATCCAGTCTATCATTTTTGGTTGCTTTTGCCTACCAGTGTCTGCAGGGCGCGGAAATTTATCCCACCACGTCGCCGCAGAAGATGGTGTTGGGCGCTACAATGACCAGCAGGCACAAACTGCGGCGGCACCCGCTCCCAGGCACCGCCGCCAGAAATCGTTGAATTGTCACCGGGTGGCAACAGGCTACAGTTTGATTTTGGACACCGACTCCAGAACCCGTGTGGGCTGGTACGGGAAACGTTCGGCCTGCTGGCGGGTCGTCACCCCGCTCAGCACCAGAATCGTCTCCAGCCCGCTCTCGACCCCGGCGATGATGTCGGTATCCATCCGGTCACCGACCATCACCGTGTTTTCTGAGTGTAGGTTCAGGTAATTGAGCGCCGTCCGCATCATAAGCGGGTTTGGCTTGCCCACGAAAAAGGGGCTGACACCGGTGGCCTTTTCAATCAGCGCTGCCATAGCACCACAAGCCGGTGTGATACCCGATTCGGAGGGACCCGAGGGGTCCGGATTAGTAGCAATAAAGGCCACGCCGCTGGCCACCAGACGCATCGCTTTGGTGATGGTCTCCATGTTGTAGGCCAGCGTTTCACCCAGAACCATATAGTCTGGTCGAGTATCCGTAATCACGTAGCCCATTTCGTGAATGGCAGTCGTGAGCCCGCTCTCGCCCACCACGTAAGCCGTTCCATCCGGCTTTTGAGAGTGCAAAAACCGGGCCGTCGCCATAGCCGAGGTGAAGATGCGCTCGGCCGGAATGCTCAGCCCAATCGTCTGCAGACGATGCGACAGGTCGCCCGGGGTATATATTGGGTTATTGGTAAGCACCAGGTATGGAATCTCAAGCGTCTTGAGGCGTTCGATGAACCGGTCGGCACCGGGAATCATCGTGCGACCGCTCACCAACACGCCGTCCATATCCAGGATGTAACTCTTTTCCACTTGCACGGACATTTGTCCTTTCCAGCTTCTAAAAGCGAATCCAGTCTATGAATCAGATTGGAAAAAGATGTCAACGAGCAAGAACGCTCACTTCGGTCACTGCAACCGAATCACCTGTGATCATACCCTCGCCATCAATGGTTGGCAAGCGTGGCCCGTCCGGTGCCTGGTACAGGCCGACGCGCAACGTGTAATTCCCCGGCGTCAGATCCTCAGGCAGCTGTATGGAAATCGGATCCACGATCACTTCACCCTTGACCCAAGCCGTGGTTGGTTGTTTGCTGCGGTAACCCGGCGCTTTATCGCCTTGCGCGTAGACGAGTCCGTCAGGCCCGACCAGGTGAACGAAAACGACGTAGGATTCCTGCATATCGGACGTCTGGCTTTGCCACACCAGGTCGAACGACAATGTTTCCCCGGCGGGCAGCGAAGGATTCTTCAGGTTGTAGCCGGCCAGAGTAATTTTGTTGTCGAAGTTGACGTTAATTGCCTGGTCGATCTCCGGCAAGGTGAACACCCGGTCCTCTTTCTCAACCACTCGCACACCGGGCAACATTACCGCCGAACCGGCCGGGAAAAGCCCAAACCGGTAACGCGGCAAACGGCTGCCGTCTTCCCGCAGCCAAGACAGTCTCACGTGGATCGTATTGTCACCCGGGGGCGTATCGGCCGGCAACACCAGATCGACTCGATCTCGAACGTACTGCCCGGCCACCCAGGAAGAAGTCGGCAGGTTCCCGTCTGTGGGCACGTGGTGCCACTGACGCATAACCTGCCCACTGCCATTGACCACTTGCACAAGCAACGTATAGTTGCCGGCCGGCCGGCGCAATGCTTGCCACAGAAATTCAGCCGCAAAGCCTTTGCCTTGCCCGGCCCGGGTGACGCTGTAGTCGTAGCCCACCAGGCGGATTTCGTCGCCGAAATTGACACCGGCTTTCGGCTTGTATTCGTGCCAGGGATCGGTCTGACCGGCCCCAAGATCCGGCAGCACTTCTACGCTACCCAGATCAAGGGTCGCCTCCCCATCTGCCAGGCGCCAGGCACCATTTTCCGGATCGGAAAGCGCCACCTGCAACTGGTACGTCCCCGGCCAGGCGCCGGCCGGAATCTCCACGAGGTGAAAACTTAAAAAAACCGTGTCCTGCGCGACTTCGGAATACGGCAGCCAACCGCTGAACAGTCTTTCGTCACCCTGTACAACGGTATCGCCTTGGTCGTTGGTCAATCGCAGAGAGATGCGTGCGTCGGCCGGCACCGTCCGTCCTGTCCGCCAGGCGATGGTCACCGGGAACCACGTCGCCGGACGTGCCGCCGGGCCGAACGTACTGCCCAGCATCGTCACCTCGCCCCCAAAAACGGAATCGGCCGTCGCGGGCACCAGCGGCGGCAACAGCGCCTGAACGTCTGCCTGGCCGGGCACCACGCGCAACAACTGTCCCCATGGCACGATCCGGTAGTCCTTGGGCAGCGCCGCTCCCCAGTCCTGTACGGGACCGGCCACATAAAGGCTGTGGCCGGCCGCCACCCAATCCCTCACCATGCCGGCCGAAGGTGGATAAAGCCCGTAAAGGTCGGGACGTAAGCCGTCCATCTGCTGCAGGTACCAGAAAGTGGTCAGATCCCCCCACTGCGCCAGAAGACCAGAATCGGGCTCAATAGGATGGGTCAAAATGCTGCGCCAATAGACTTCGTGCGAGTCGTCCCATTTTCTCTGCAGCCAGTCGATGTTGTCCACAACCCGCTGCGCCAAAGGCCAGCCCAACCCGAAGGTCAAGACCATCGCCAATAGCGCGTAAAGGGCTTTGGCCAGGGAAGCGCTGCGGACAACAATATGGCCTGCGATAAGATGTCTACCGCCGCTCCAGATAACTCCCACCGCGGCACCGGCAAAAGTAGCCACCATCAGGCTGGAGGGTAGCAGGAAGGCCGATTGCTCGCCACGCCCGTAGGTCAACACAAAGGGGATCAGGACGACATAGATAAGAAATAGTGGCCAGAAACGCTTTGGGCGGCGGATGGCGAGATAGGCGGCCCCCACCACCGCCAATCCGATGATCCACAAGGGGAAGTCATCGCGCAACAGCGGCCAGTAGACGCTGACCAGCTGGGCTGGGATGTCTCCCCAATTGGACACCACGCCGCCGGTGAAATCGGAAGCCGTGAAATAGCGAACGAGTCCCGCTAATCCCGGATGGTAGAAATCCGACACCAGCCCGTGAGAAACCGCCACCGGTATTGTCAGGCCCGACACCTGGCCGTAATCGGCCAGTAGGTGATTGGCGCGCAAAGGAATGAACGCATACAGCGCAATAGCGATTGCCACCGCCGGTAAGACCCTCAGTGCCATAGCCCGCAGGCTCGACCACTTGCCCTCGGTCCCGTTGAGCCAATACAATAGGAAAATGCCCGGCGCCAATAACAGGGTCGTATTGTGGTTGCCTAACGCCAGGCCAAAGACAACCGCCAACCATACCAACAGACCCTCCGACCGGGAACGGCTGGACGCTCGCTCGGCCCTGGCCACCAGGTACAACATCACGGCCAGGAAAAGTATGTGTAGCGTGTAGCTCTTGGCCTCGGTCGACCAACGCCAGAAGGTGGGCAGCGTCGCGAATGCCAGGCTGGCCGCCAGAGCGCCTACCCGGCTGTTCAGCCAGTGTTTTAGGGCCAGGTAGAGCAGCCCGATGGACAGGGCGGCGCAGACGGCCGACAGCGCGTTCATACGCCAGGCGGCCGACGCCACCGGCAGCAGCAACTGCCACACGTGCCCCAACCAGACGTAGGTGGGATAGCCGGTCGGATAGGGAACGCCTAACACCGCCGGCACATACTGAAACAATGCCGCATCCCCGTCCAGGACGGTCGGCGCCAGGCTGGCAAAATAGCCGGCCCCGGCCGCCAGCGCTAACCCGGCGGCCGGTATCAGTTCTCGGGTCCAAGCTACCCGGGACTTCTCACTGCGCATAGGGAATACCCGCTATCCGGTGAAATTTCACCAGGGGCAGAAGCGTGCCATCGTCCACGGCTGTGTCTTCGTCGCCGGAGCTGGTTACCGGCAGACGGGCCGTGATGTCCCATGGATCGTCACCGCGTACGACGGCCACGCCGTAGCCGAAATTTGACCGGTCGCCCGTCCACCACGGGAAGGTGTTAACCAACATCTTGATGTTTTGCCCCGGCAACCAGCGGCTGGTAGGCCACCAGACGGTTGCCGGCTGTTGAAACAGCGTCGCTCCCACCGGCACCTGGTTTTCGTCGAGCAGAAAGATCGCAATGAAGTAATCCGCGTCCAACTCGGCCAATGCCTGCCAATACAGGGTGACCAGCGGCTCCTCCTCCCTGTCGTTCGTCGGCGCAGCCGTAGTCAACGCCGTCAGGCGTAGCGCGTCGCCAAAGTCCGCGTTCACCTGCTGGGACTCCTCGGGAGGTTCGACAAACAAAAAGGTAAAGAACTCGGGTGTAATGGGCACGCGCGGCGCGTCACGCTTGAGCAGCAGGTAGCCGTCATTCGAAGCCACCAATCCCACCGAAGCATCAAAGGCCATGTCGGCCACCAGCCGTTCCTGGGCGCCATTGCGGTTGGGGAACAACGGATGTGAAACGTCCAGAAACACGTACTCGGCTTCCTTGTCGAAAGGGCCGTTCCAGATACGCACCCACGGTCGCTCCGCTACCAGCGGGACCAGCTCGGCCTGGGCCAGGACAGGCGCCTGCGCCGGTATAGAGGCCGCCAGCCTGTCCCCCAGCCGTTCGTGGGCCGTCACCTGCGGCCAGTGATACGCCAGTGCCAGCGGTGAATAGCCGCGAAAATGCTGATACACAAGAGAGGCCGACACAACAACCAACGAGACCGCCAGCATCCCGTTTGCCCAAGCGGCTTTTCTCTCCTGCCCCGGCCGGCCTGTACGGAAAGTCTGCCACAATCGTGTGACTCCGGCGGCGCTGCGCCCCACGCCATCGACGGTGGCCAACATTAAAAACGTTATCGCCGGAGCCGCATAGTGATAGGTCTCCAACTGGTGCATCATCGGGTTGGCGCTCAGAAGGGGAATGGCCAGAACGGGCGCATCCAGCAACAACAATCGCCAGCCGAGTAAGGGTACGAGCGCCAGGGGCAGGATCAGCATTCCCAGGCCACGAACGGTTTCCGGGGACAAAACCAACGCAATAACCTTCAGCGGACTCCTGAAGGGTGAAAGGAGAATTTCCAGCGGCGTGTCGCCTAATTGGGAGAAGAAGCCCAGATAGGCGCTCTGGCTGCTGTCGGGCCGGCTGCCGGGAATCACTACGTACGTCGCCACCAGGAACCAGGCCAGGCCGGCAATCCCAATGACAGCGCCTACGCGCCGCCGGCGCGACAGAACCAGGTACATCCCCAGCATCACCAGGACCAGCGAAATGTCCTCTTTGGTGCCCAACGCCAACAGGAAGAACAATGCTGCCAGCAACCATTTTGTCGTGATGGCCCGCCCAACAGAGGCCGCCCCGTCGCCGGGCAGGTCGTGGACACCGGCCCAGATGCCGCGCCGGTCTTCTTCCGTCAGCAGGGCCCGGTCGAGAAAGAACAATGCGACCAACAGAAACGTGGGCGCCAATGCCACGGCGTGGAACTCAAACAGGGTGATCGATTCGTAGGCCGGCAAGAGGAACAGGGCCGCAACCAATAGCAGCGGCGCCCAGTCGTTGGCCAGTCGTCGCCGGGCCAATCCGTAAAGCGGCAAGCCCGCCAATGCCATCACGATCGCTTGCAGCCACAGCAGAACCTTGGCCGCATCGACCGGCAGCCAGAAGATGGGCGCAAACAGGAAAAGCGACGGCTCGACGTGCATGGCAAATCGCGTAGGGCCGAATTCGGGCACCAGGGTCAATTCCAGGCTGTGCCCCCTGGCCGCGTACCAAAGCGCCTGCAGGTGATTCCCGAGATCGTAAGCACCTGCCGTTTCGTGGGCCGGATAGGCGCGTACCGCCAACAGCCCAAAGCCCACAGCATAGGCTGCGATCAGGCCGAACAGCAAGACGTACGGCATTTTTGGCTTGTTTTGCGTCACTTGAAATCACCCTGCGCCAAAGCGGTCACTGGATGGGTATCAACACGCGCGTGTCCAACGTTTGCCCGGCGGCGTCGACAACCGGCAGGCGCTGCAACGTCTGTGGATCGTAGGCGCCAACTTCTATCTGTGCTGCGGTCGCTGCGGTCTCGGCCGAGAAGGGGATGGCGAATTCATCGATCACCACCTCGCCCTCCAGCCAACCGGTGGTCGGAAACTGTCCGTCGCCGGGCGTATGGTCCACCTGGGCGATTACCTGTCCGCTGGAATCAAGCACGTGCACGAAGGTCGTGTAATCCGTGTCCATTTCTCGGAGAGCCTGCCAGTAAAGAACCACCTTCGCCGTGCCGCTGGTATCCGACGGGGGCACGATGTCGTAGCCCAACAGCTTGAGCTGGTCCCCAAATTGGGCATCCACCGCCCGTTGCATCGCCGGCGTTTCGTAGCGTCGGGTCCAGCCTTCAGCATCCAAATTGCCCAAAGGAATCGACTCGCTGGTCGCACTACCGGCACCGGTTTGCAGGCGAACCTGCAACTGGTAGGTACCCGAAGGAAGTTCGGGCGGCACGCGCCCGTCCAGCCACTGTCTCACGACTTGACCGGCAGACAACTCGGAACCGCTGCCAGAGGCCGGCCCGGCGATGGACTGCCAATCGGCCAGTTGCACCGTTTCCCCTTGGTCGTCTGATGCCGCCCACAAAGAAGCCTGCACATCTTGGGTCCCGGCCTCGTCGGCACGCCACACCAAAGCCAGCGAGAAGGCCTGTCCGGGACGCAGCCTCTCCGGTGCAGCACCCACGCCGAGCAAAGTAAGGCCGACGCCGGTTGATCGGTTGACCACTTGCGCCAGGCCCAGGTCGACTTCCTCCGGCGGCACCGCGTCCGGCTGCACCAACACACTACCCAGCTCAAACCGGTCGGTGGCGCCAGCGCCCACAACTGTCAGCGGGCTCTGGTTGTGCTCGCCATAGACCACGATTTGCAGGCTATAATTGCCGGGGGCAGTAGCCGCTGCAACCGGTACCAGGTAGTACAGGTTGGTCTCCGTCCCGACTTCCCATTTGGAGGTCGGTTGGTGCAGAATGTTGTTCAGAAAAAGCTTGTCGATCTGCCCCACAACGTGACCGGCGCCATCGGCAATAATGGCCGACGCTTTCAGGTCATCGTCGACCGGCTGTAGTAGCCGGAAGCGCAGTTTAAGCCATACATAGTCGCCGGCGGGCACAGTGTGGCTGTTCACGTCGTTCTGGCCGGAGGCGTCGCCATAAGCGTAACCGATCAGCTCGACCGTATCGGCGTAGTTGGTTTGGGCAGGCGTCAAATCCGGCTCGCTCAGACTGGACGTGTCACCATCGAGCTTGTAGTTGTCGATGTTAAAGTATTCGAACGAGTTCTTGCCCAGATAGGTGCCGTGCTTTTCCAGGAAATAGTGGATAATGTCTTTCGGATCGGCGCCGGTGTGTTTGTCCGCCT
>CAZHBM010000028.1:0-3840 GCA_964529945.1 uncultured Anaerolineales bacterium
AAAAGAATACCTGATTCTATGCGCTGCTGGTAACATTATGTGAGCGGTCTCTCACGAACCTACTTCACAGCCAAGCCTTGGCTTGGTCCAATGTCTCCTGCAAAAGACTCGTGAGACACCCGCGGCGGAGTGAAATGGCCCGGCTCTCGGGGCCGGGCCACAACCGAATCTGCTGTGTGAAAACACGCCTCCTTGTATCATTTGGCCGGAGCCGGGCCGGCCGTTCCCTGGCGCGAGGCTCGCCGGTCGAAGATTCGCAGCACGCCCAGCTTGATACGGTCATTGATGACAAACCACAGCAGTGCATAACTCCAGACGAGCAGGGCCAGCTTCCAGCCAATGGGCGCCATGAACAGGCCAAACACGGCGATCAAAGTAGCCACCGTCTGGGTGCCTAACACGGCCCCGACCAGGATGGGTGCCGGGCGGAAGACCCAGAATGGGCCACGGGTGCGGGTGACGAAGATGGTCAGGTGGCCGGCGACCGACAATTTCAGGTACATCAAGGAGCGAACGGTGTTCTGGTCGAGGGTTAGGACCCGTTCCGCGATGTAGAACAGGCTGAAGGAGGCGATGACGCCGGCGATGCCCAGTACGGTCGCCAGACCCAAGACCCGCGGCATATTCCAGGCCTCGGGCCGATTTGAGTAGTGGACGCGATCGTAGGCGATGGATAGAATGGCACCGTCGTTGAGCAAGGCCAGCAGCACGATCATAATGGCCGTGACCGGATAGAAATTGAAGGCCAAAATGGAGAAGGTCATAAACAGCAATACGCGAACGGTTTCGGCAATGCGATAGGTGGCGTAACTGTTCATGCGTTGGAAAATGCGGCGGCTTTCCTTGACCGCATCAATGATGACCGACAGCCCGGGCGTGAGCAGCACGATGTCGGCGGCGCTACGGGCGGCATCGGTGGCCCCGGAGACGGCGATGCCCGCATCGGCCTTCTTGAGCGCCGGCGCGTCGTTGACGCCGTCACCGGTCATGCCAACAATGTGATTGTCGTGTTGCAGCACATCCACAATGTGATATTTATGTTCCGGGAATACCTGGGCAAAGCCATCGGCTTTCTCGATCGTCTGATCGAGTTGCTGTTCTTCTGATTTGCCGGCCTTGTCGAAGCAGCCAGCGTCCAAAATGTTGGCGCCCAGGTCGAGTTGGCGAGCAATCTCTTTGGCGATGGCGATTTGGTCGCCGGTGACCATCTTGACCTCGATACCCATCTCTTCGGCGGTGTGCAAGGTGGCCTTTGAGTCTGCACGCGGTGGATCGAATAGGGGCAGCACGCCCAAGAATCGCCAGCTCTGCCCGTCGTCGGAACGGGCCACCCCCAAGGAGCGGAAACCGCGTCCGGCGAATGCATCAACGGCCTGGTTTACCTTGTCTTTTTCCTGTGCGTCCGGCTTGGCCAGACCTAAGATAACCTGGGGCGCGCCTTTAGTTACCGAAAAGGTCTTCCCATCCGGACCGGCCACTGCCGCTTCGGTGCGTTTGCTGACCGGATCGAAAGGCGTAAAATGCTGTACCTTGTAGGCCGCCGTCGCCTGCTTGTCCTTCAAACCACCCAGGACGGCCAGGTCGATGGGGTCTTCATCCTCGGCCCGGGAGGCCAGGGCACCAGCGAGGATGATCTGATCGGCGCTGACCTCGGGCATGAGGAAAGGGTCGCCCAAAGTGAGTTTGTTTTGAGTCAAGGTGCCGGTTTTGTCGGAGCAGAGCACATCCATGCCGGCCATTTCCTCGATGCTGGCCAGGCGACTGACGATGGCTTGTTTTTTGGCCAGCAAGCGGGCGCCGATGGCCATAGTGACCGACAGGACGGTGGGCATAGCCACCGGAATGGCGGCAATGGTCAGAACCAGCGCAAACTGAACGGAGGTGAGCATGTTGTTGCCGCGCATAAAGGATACGACCAGGATGATCGACACCAGGATCAGCGCCATTATGATCAAGCGGTTCCCGATTCTGAGGACGGCGCGCTGGAAGTGGCTGGAAGTATGTGTCTCCTCGACCAGGTTGGCGGTCTGGCCAAAGTAGGTGTTACCGCCGGTGGCGTATACCAGGGCGTCACCTTCTCCCTGCTTGATGACAGACCCCGAGTAGAGCACGTCGCCCTGTTTGTGGGTTACCGGCAGCGACTCGCCCGTCAAGGCCGATTGGTCGACCTGGATCGGGTCAGCATCCATCTGGCGCACATCGGCCGGCACAATCTGTCCCAGTCGCAGGCGGACGATGTCACCGGGAACGAGCTCGCGGGCCGGGATTGTGATCCATTTGCCGGCGCGCTTGACGAGGGCTTGCAGGGCCAGCTTCTGTTTGAGGGCGTCGATGGTGTTGCCAGCCTGGTATTCCTCCCAGAATCCGACGACGGCATTGACCACCAGCAAGGTGGTGATGACGGCGAAGTCCTCCCAGTGGCGCACGACCAGCGACAGGATCGCCGCCGCCTCAATCATCCAGGGGATGGGCCCCCAGAAATAGCTCAAGAACTTGAGGATCGGATTGACTTTTTCTTCCTCAAGTTCATTGTAGCCGTACTTTTCCAGGCGGCGGCTTACCTCATCGGATGAGAGCCCGTCGGGTGAGACGCCTAGTTTCTGCTTCACCTGATCCAGGGGCACGTCCATCAGTTCGTTCTTTTTGGGACTGGCTTGTTGGTTGGTGGACTTGTGTTTTCCCGCCACGGTTACCTCCCTTTATCTCGAAGCGGCGTGTCAAACGGTGGCATGCCGGGCCTTCTAGTGCCCACTGAATGAACCGGGCGCCAATTGTTCCAGCACATCGTTGGCGGCCACTGGCGCTTCGATCGTTGGCTCAATGCCCTCCAATGCTTCCACAACTGGTTCGAGCAAACGACGCAGGCCGCCGCCGGAAAGCGAGTGCAACACGTGATGCGCCCCCTCGCGCATCCAGGCCGATTCCGGTTCGTCTATTAGAGCACGCAACAGAGGCGCCAGCCCTTCGCGGCCCAAGCCAATCAAGCCATCGGCGGCTAGCCAGCGAACGCCAAATTTAGGGTCCTTGAGCGCCTGTACCAGTGGCTCGGCCGCGCGGGGATCCTCCAGGTCTCCCAGCGCTTTGGCCGCCTCCCAACGGACGCGCTCCTGCCGATTTTTCATAGCCTCGATCAAAACCGGCACTGCCGGCGGCCCAACACGAACCAAAAGTCTGCGTGCATCACCGCGGGTGACACTGTTGTGGTGGTTCAGCAAGGCGACCAGGTCTTCCATTACCGCTCGATCTCGGATCGCTCTTTCGACCAGCTCTTCTTGTCCTCTGTTATCCTGTGGTATCGATGTGATCATTGTTCCCTCCTTATACTATTCTACTACATTCACTGCTTGCCGGCTAAGTAAACGACAATTAGACCAGTTCTTCAGCGTTGGCGGCTCTATCCAATTTCTCTTGTAAAGCCGAGATGGCACTTACAACCCATAGTGAGGCGGCAATTGTACTGTAGTTGACGGCCCGTGCAAGACGGCCGCTACGTGCATGGCGACGTGACTGATTAGGGCAGCCAACGGGTTGGTCGTGAGCAAATACGACAGACTGCAGACTCCGTTTCCGATGACCGGCCCGACGACACCGCCATTCTGAAACTCGGGATAGCCGCGGTGATAGGCGGTGGTCACGAATAGGCTGGCCAGCAGCGCCAGCGCACCCACTCCAATGCGCCCGGGCCAGCCGGCGGTCCATCCCAGAAGGCTAAACGCGCGCCACGTGGCGAATACGGGCAACACCGTCAACAGCAAGGCGTCAACAATCCCGTAGAAGGCTCCCACCCAAACCAGGTCGAAGATCAATCGCAGGCCCTGCGAGTGAGGTGAAGCCGGCTGT
>CAZHBM010000028.1:3850-18466 GCA_964529945.1 uncultured Anaerolineales bacterium
AGGCACCGGCCAGCACACCTCCGACCAATCCCCACACCCAATGACGACTGAGTTGGTGGCTCAGATCCACCTGGCTCCAGTGGTAATAAGCGAACAGAAACGCCCCCACGATTACCAGGTAGATCAACACCAGCCAGGCGCGCGGCAAACGCAGCCAGCCCGCCAAGACGGTCGTTATAACAAAGCCAAGTACCCCCGCCCCAAGAACCCACACCAAATGTAACCACCAGCGACTTTCCACGGTTGCTCTCCCTTCTCAATGATCAAAAATCAGGCATTCTGCTGTGTAAGTCGTTTGATAACTGCGAGCAGTTTTGAAGCTCGGTACCACTTGGCCAGCACCACGTCGGCTCCGGCTGCGCGCATTTGAAGCTGGTCACCAGGGCGGTCAGCCAAGATGATACAAGCGGTTCCGGCTCCGGCCTTTTTGATGTCTCCCAGCAATCCTACCACGTCGACACCAGGCAGGTCCCAATCCAGCACCACCAGTTGCGGGCGCGATCTAGCTACCATTTCCAACGCTGAAGAGCGCTGTTCAGCCCGCCCAATGATGTCGATGGAAGGCACGGTCGTCACCAATGCTTCGAGACCTTCCCGCACGCGACCAGGTTGCATAACAATGAGTGTTGGCAAATAGTCTTTTTTCATCTAAACACCATCATTCGTCGCTCTACCGGATTCGATCTCCTTTCCGCGTTTGTTCATTGCATGATACTGCCAAATCGGCACTGACGCATCGGTGAAAACGGGTGTTTTGCCTGCAAAAAAAGACCACCTGGTCGGCGGTCTCCGCTACAGAATATCACCATATGCCAACGCACATTTACGTATAGGCTGGCAGTCTCAGATATCGTCCAGGCTGGTCAGTCCACCCTTGAGTGCGTACAGCGTGGCCTGGGTGCGGTTGGCGAGGTGTAACTTGTCCAGGATGTTGCTGACGTGAGTGGCCACCGTGCGCTGGCTGATGACCAACTGGTCGGCGATTTCACTGTTGGACAGACCGTGGGCCACCAACTTCAGCACCTCCATTTCGCGTTCGGTGAGCGGACCTTCAGTAAGCGGCAGGTTGGAGGGCTGGTTGATCTCGCGGATGACTTTCAAGGCGATGTTGGGATGTAACGAGGATTCTCCGCGATTGACGTCTTGAATGGCCTGCAATAGTTGCTGGGGGGAAGAGTCCTTCAACAAGTACCCCAGAGCGCCGGCCTTGATGGCCGGGAACACGCGCTCTTCCTCGGCGAAGCTGGTCAGGACGAGAATGTGTGCATTGGGATTTTCCCCTTTGATCTGACGAATGGTTTCGATACCGCCCTGGCGGGGCATGACAAGGTCGAGCAGAATGACGTCGGGGGACAAAGCGCGGGCCAGTTGCACGGCTTCTACGCCGTCACCGGCCTCGCCAACCACCTCCATGTCCGGGCGGGTGGCGATGAGCGAACGCAAGCCTTCGCGGACCACAGCGTGGTCATCAGCAACTAAGATATGTATCCTATCGGTCACAGGCTGGCTCCGGATTGTGCAAGCGTGCCGAGCACCGGCACGCAACGGTCATTGAGGAGGACTCAGGCGAACGAGAATGCGCGTACCCCGGCCGGGTTGCGAATCGACAGTCAGCCCGGCTCCCAAGCCTTCCGCGCGCTGGCGCATGTTTGCCAGCCCCATGCCGCCGGCGGATGCCTCATCGGCGGCGAAACCTCGTCCGTCGTCCGTGACCTCCATTTCGAGTTGCGATTCCTCTTGGCGCAGATAAACACGGACGGTGTCGGCCGAGGCGTGCTTGAGCGCATTGTTGAGTGCCTCTTGGGCGATCCAGTACAGTTCCTCGTCAATTTCAGTTGGCAATGAGGGCCAATCTTCGGCAGAAAAGTGGGCTTCGACGCCCGATCGCTCTTCGACCGCCTCCAGGCGTTGGCGCAGGGCACCGACGAGGCCCGCGTCTTGCAGCGCCGGTGGGCGTAAATGATGGATCAGCAGGCGCAATTCTTTCAGCGCCTGCTGGGAGGTTTCCCCGATGCGGTTGAGCTGGTGAGAGACACCTGTCAGGTCGTTGGTGCGCGCCAATTCGCGCCCGGCTTCGGCGAACAAGGTCAGGCTGTAAAGCGACTGGGTGACCGAGTCGTGCAGTTCACGGGCCAGGCGCTCCCGCTCCTCGACGATGCCGGCCTGGCGGGCGTGACGGCGCAGGCGTGCATTTTGGATGGAGAGCATGATTTGGTCGGCAATGGTGTTGGTCAGATCGAGTTCCCAGTTGGAGAAACTATGCGCGGTGTCGTAGAAGATGACCAGCACGCCGTAAGGCCGGTTTTCGATCTGCAATGGCTCGACCAGAAGTGCACCGTAAGGACCACCGGGCAGGAGCATACCGTCCTTGGCAGACAACTGCGGCAACACCAGGCGGGTGGTGTCTTGTAGAGCGCGGCCTATAGGCCCCTCACCGGTGGGAAACGAGGTTTCCCCATCTGGCCAGGCCAGGCCAGGAAAATGGGCAGCCTGTATCAGCAAGCGCTCGCGGCCGGCACGCCACTGGAAGACGGCACCACCGGTGGCCTGCAGGTGACGGACGGCCGCGGCCAGAACGAAGTCCAGGGTATCCGCCAATGGACGATTAGCGTTAAGCATTGACAATACGTCACGTAGCGTGTGCTCTACCTGATAACGCTCGTGTTCTCGTTGGTAGTCGGCCGGTTGGGAGAACCGGCTATCCTCCGCCTCGAGAGGAGTGCGGTTGGCCTCTGTGACCGGTGGCCGTACAGCGTCAAACCCCGGCGCTTCGGGTTGGTAATCGGCAGACAGAGTGTCTTGGGAACTACACATTGTCTCCACCTGGTGCGACTGTGCCGTCGTCTTCAGAATAGCGGACAGGGGAATAGGCGTGAGCCTATTCTAACGGAGTTTGAGCCAACGAGCAACCGAGACACCGACCATGGGTTGTGAGACCTGGGCCGATGGGTTGCGGTTAATTCCGATGGGAGACGGATTGCGGTACAATAGGCTCCTTGCGAAAAACGCCGGCGCCAGGAACCAGGCCGTTCGATCCGATTGGGATGGCCGGTGTCTTTCTGGAAAACAAAGTATTTTTGGTGGTAACCAGGCGGTTGGCCGGCAATCGCAGAGGGCGCCGGCACGGTAGGCACAAGGGTGAATCGTTGCCGCGGGAAGTGGCCGAGAAATTTGCCAGGAGGTTGCAGAGTAGCGATGCCTTTCAAAGGGATCATCTTTGATTTCAACGGAGTGCTGTTATGGGACAATCGTCTACATGAGTTGGCCTGGACGCAC
The DNA here is from genome assembly GCA_964529945.1 of uncultured Anaerolineales bacterium. Lineage (GTDB taxonomy): Bacteria > Chloroflexota > Anaerolineae > 4572-78 > NAK82 > CAZHBM01. Next base: position 7,127 of record CAZHBM010000028.1, read on the forward strand.
ATGTCGCTCAAGTTGCGGGGGAAACGACTGACCGAAGAAGAAGCCGCTACTCGCATCCACGGGCGCAACAATGCTGCCACCCTGACGTGGCTGACCGGGCGGGAATTGGACGCCGAGACGCTGGAGCGGTTGATCGACGAGAAAGAAGCCCTCTACCACCGGTTGTGCCTGGCGCAGAGGGAAACGTTTCGACTGTCGCCCGGTGCGGTCGAACTGCTGACCTTTCTGACTGAGCTTGGCGTGCCGCGTACCATTGCCACCGCTGCCGGCTCTGGCAACCTGGACTTCTATTTCAAGTATCTTGACCTGGCGCGCTGGTTCGACCGGCGCCAGATTGTGTATGACAACGGGAGTGTGCCTGGCAAGCCGGCCCCGGGGGGATACTTACAGGCGGCGGCCAATCTTGGCCTGTCGCCGGCTGCATGCGTGGTTGTTGAAGATTCGTTATCGGGGATTGCCGCTGCCCGCGCAGCAGGCATCGGGCACATCATTGCCCTGGGACCCAAGGACACACATGTTCAATTACGTGCCCTAGACGGTGTCAGCCAGGTGGTGGAGACGCTGGGCGAGATAGAGACAAGCCGTCTGTTCTTGCCCTGAGCGCCACCAGAAGCACAGAATAGGGCGGTGGTTGACATAATGGTTGTGTCTGGTTGTGGGGCGGCCGGGTGTCGGTTTAGCGCGCGATTAGCTTGGCCAGATGTTCTCGGGAATCAAATATACGGTCGGCAGCCAGCAGGGCAGAGCCCACGGCGCCGCACGATTCGCCCTGGTCGTCGCAAACGATCTGTATCTGTTTAGAAGCGTAGTGTAGGGCATAGAGGCGTACCTGACGCTGGACGGCTTCGAGGATGATGCCCCCGTCTTGTACCAGCGGCCCGCCCAGGATCACCAGACGCGGGCCCAAGATATTGACGACTGTAGCCAGGACTCGCCCGACATGCGTCCCGGCTTCATCCAGAACCTGAAATGCCAGCTTATCACCTGACATTGCAGCGTCCATCAGGCTGGAGAGATCAAGCTCCTGGCGTTCGTACGCGTCTCTCAACATAGAAATTGTCTGTGACTCGGACAGGCGCTGCTTGACTCTCTGCAATACCGCTGAAGTAGACGCCATAACCTCAAGGCAGCCGCGGTTGCCGCAGCTACACCAAGGTCCATTTTCGTCAGTCACCACGTGGCCCAACTCACCCGCCACGCCGGCAGTGCCCAAGCAAGGATGCCCGTCGACGAATACACCTGATCCGATACCGGTGCCCAGGAACATATACACGAAATCGCTCACGCCCCGGGCCGCACCCAGCCGATGAGCTGTCACGGCCATAGCCCGGACGGCATCGTCCAGGGTAATGGAGCCGATGCCCAACCTGGCCTGCAATTCAGTCGCCACATCCATGTCCGACCAGACATCTTCCCACACCGGGGCACTCGGCCATCCCAGGACAATCCCCGTGTCCGTATTGACGATGCCGCCCAACCCGATGCCCAAAGCGGACACGTTTTCAAGGGCAGTCTGCCCGGCCGCGCACACTGCCTTAACCAGGGCTTCTATATCGTCAAGGATGACATCCCTATCGGCCACCGTACGTGTTGGGCGCATTTGGTCTGCGATAACCCGGCCCTGGAGATCGGTCAGGACTGCCCTGGAGTAGGAACCTCTGATATCGAGTCCCACCACGCGTCCCAGATCGGGACTTACCGACAATTGCGACGCCGGGCGCCCGGGCGTCCCATCCTGACAGACATTCTCCAATAGCGCATCCGCGACAAGCAAATCCGAAACCAGCGCATTCACTCGTCTGGTTGATAGGTGGCTCTTGTCCGCCAGGGAGTGACGCGTGACAGGCTGCAGCCGGTAGATTGTCTGTAGAAGGGACAGCTTATCAGGTGCCATAGGGCGGATCCTCCCGATATCATCCTATTAACGCCTTCAATATACCATAAATGGGGTCCATTTGCAAGGGGTTTGTGGCAAATTTGGATATAACTATGCCCATACTATTGACATTAGGTGAAATTTATGATATATTTCAAACGGTTGAATGTCGTTCGCGTATGTCCTCTGAGTATTGCCTGCGAAGTAGAAATCGAGATTTTTGGCATAGCCTCGCCGCTGCATAGGGTGAGTTGGGTTTCTCTCATACGATTTCTTTCATGCCTTCCAACTACGACGTTAGGTATGAGCTGATCGAAAAGACGGTCTCTCGGGACCGTGTTACAGAGGTGTTGATATGGAGCCAGTTGAACGTCTCCGGGCGGCAGTTAATTTCGAGACCTACGATCGCCCCCCCTTCTCCGACAACGAATGGAAGGAGATGCTGCCCAGCCTGGTTCCGTCGTTGGCAGGTTGTTCACCCCGTCAGGATGCCCAGTACTCCGAAAGTGAGCGCGTCAAAGCGGTGCAGGCTTCGATGGACATGGTGCCGTGGAGTCACGTCTACGACCACCCCCGCTTTCCAATCCTCGGTGAGATACCTGCCTCGCGAGACGGCCAGCGGTTCATCGACGAAGACGGTTTCGTCTGGCAGGTGGATGGATTCACCGAGTGGGTCGAGCAGCGCCCCTTCACCGATCTCTCCGGTTTCCTGAGCTACCTGGAGCGCAAAGCCGCCCAGGCTCGACAGGAGATCCCGCATCTGGCCGGCGCCACCGTACAGTGGGGCACGGCCATCAAAGAGCAGACGGAACGCGGTCGAGAGGCTGGCGTACAACCCGCATCTGATTTTGCCCGCCGCTACGAATATGCCTACCAGACGCTGTATCCGGTAGCCATCGCACTGCCCTATATGACCGTCGGCCTGGATGATCTTTATCGATTGGCAGGATGGAACTTGTTGGCAGATGCGGTTGTTAGCGAGTCGCAGAAAATTGCCGACTATTTGGCTGCCACCGCTGGCCGCAATGCCAAACTCGTGCACCTGTATGCAGATTTCATCACAGCGGACAGGTGTCCCGTCGCCCTGGTGTATTCGGACATTGCCTGCAATACCGGCTTGCTGTTATCGCCGGCTTTTCTGCGCCAGACGTTGATCCCAGCCCTGGCACGTTTGACGGAAGCGTATCACGCTCACGGCATCAAGGTGGTGTACCACAGTGAAGGTGATCTGAGGAAGATACTCGACGATTTGATTGCGGCTGGTGTGGACGGGATCAACACCTTGTCCCCGTCGGAAAACATGGACCCGATCGATATAAGGCGCCTCTACCCCAACCTGATTCTGTGGGGGGGGATTGACAATGCCCGGCTGCTGACCCGGGGCACACCTGATGATGTCACCCGCGAGGTAAAACGGGTGGCCGCCGGTGTGGGCAAGGGATTGATCCTGGGGTCATCCGGCGGCGTGCATCCCGGCTGCAAGGTGGAAAACCTGCTTGCATTGGCTTCGGCGGTGCGCAATCTATCAACTGGCCAATGAGGACAGGTCCGTGATCTGAAGGGAAGGAGGCGCGCCCAGGACAAGTAAAACGTTTATGTTTCACTACTGCTGTGTGCCAAAAAGCTCGTATCACGGGAAGTCGGCTGGAAACCTATCCTGATCAAATCAATGGATTCCAGCGCCTATTGAACTATTTGGTCGTGAATGCAACGAGTCCCATTATTAGAGGAGGAGAGCATGTCTGACTTTACTCGTAAACCATTGTCGCGGCGTCAATTCCTGACCCTGGCCGGCGGGACCTTGGCAGCCGCCGGTTTGGCCGCTTGCGGCGCGCCGGCAGCTACCGAGGCGCCGACAGCCGCGCCTACGGCAGCCGCGGCCCAGGCAACGGCCGTGCCTACCGCAGCGCCACCGAGCGGCGAAACGCTCAAGATGTGGTGGTGGGGCGAGCAGGAAGCCCCGGGTGTCGAGAAGTGGCTGAACGATGCCATCGCCCAGTTCCAGCAAGAGACAGGTAATTCGGTCGAAGCCACATTGCAGGACACCGGGGTCGTCATCACCGAGTTCCAGACGGCATCAGCCGCCAACAGCGCGCCTGACATCCAGTTCATGTGGAACGGCATCTACCATATGGAGAGTGCGTGGCTGGGCTACGTCGAGCCGTTGGACGATCTGCTTGGCGCGGATTTCGTCAAGTCCACCAACCCCACCTCGTTGAGCACCTACCAGGGCAAGACCTATCGCCTTAGCTGGTATTCCTGTGCTCCTTGCTGGGTGTACAACAAGGAGATGTTCGACCAGGCAGGATTAAATGCCGATGAAGCGCCCACCACCTGGGAAGGATTCCTGGACGCCTGTGACAAACTCAAGTCGAAGGGATTCACCCCCATCGTCGCTGGTTTGAAAGACGGCCCCTGGGGTGAATGGTATATGGGGACCGGCCTGGGACCCAACCTCGACTCCCCCGCCGACGCCATCAACCTGTTTATCGGCGACCTGGACTGGCGTGAGCCGCGTTACTACGAGCACTGGTCCAAGCTGGCCCAATTGTGGCAAGCCGGATTCATAAATGACGATATGAACTCCATCGACCTGTATCCTGGCATCGACATGTACGGGGCAGGTAAGGGCGCAATGACAGCCATCGTCGTGCCGCTCATCGGCAGCCAGGCCAAATTGTTGGGCGAGGAAAAGGTCGGCGCCATGATCTTCCCGGCCGGAGGACAGGGCAAGATGAATGGCAAACCGATCGCAGATTTCTCCGGCCTGGGAATCTCTTCGCAGAGCAAGAACAAAGAGGTCGCCGGCGAATTCCTCAAGTTCCTGCACGATCCGTCCCGTGTGAGCGGCATTTGGAAGGATGCGGCAGCCTTGCCGTCCGACACGAATTGGGACGGGAATACGGAGATCACCGACCCGTTGCTCAAGGATGTGTGGAAGACTTGGGTGGTGAATCCGGACGCGGTGCCCTATATCTCCAATCTGATGCCGACGCTGTTCTGGACCGACGCTATGTTCGTCAACTCCCAGAAGATCATTTCCGGAGAGTACACAGGCGAACAGGCCGGTGAAAACGCGCACACGGTGTCCCAGAAGTGGCGCGAGCAGAACCCCGACTTGGTGGAGAAATATTCCATCTGGGCCAAGGATTTACAGTTGTAGCGGGCTAACGGGTGCCAGCCACATCCCGACACACATTTCTGCCACCGGCTGGCACCCGTTCCCTTTTTTTCCATACTCGAAGTCCCTTGGAGGTTCCGCCCGCATGTTACGTACCAAGCCGCTGATACCCTTACTGTATCTTGCCCCGTTGCTGGCACTTATGCTGTTCGTGTTCGGTTATCCAATGCTGCAGATCTTCAACTTCAGCACGCGCCGCATTCGGGGCGCAACCGGCCCGTTCATTGGATTGGAAAATTACCGCCAAGTCCTAAAAGACGAGGTGTTTCGGCAGGCTATCAGCCACAACGCCGTCTTGCTGTTGGCAGTTCCTTTACTGATCTTCATCGGTGTTTTGGTAGCCGTCCTGCTATATGAGCAAGTCAAGGGCTGGACCGTCTACCGCCTGCTCTTTTTTGTCCCTTATATCATTGCTATCCCCGTTACCGGCACCATCTTCAACAACCTGCTGTCGCTTAACGGTGCCGTCAACGAAATGTTGCGTTCGATTGGACTGGGTGTACTGGGGCTGGATTGGCTTGGCAGCGCCAATATGGCCCTGTGGTCGGTTATGGGGGTCATCATCTGGCGCGAGGCCGGCTTTGGCATCGTGCTCTTCCTGGCGCGTTTGCTTAGCCTGAACGATGAGTTGCTCGATGCCGCCAAGATCGATGGTGCCGGTTGGTGGCAGCGCCTGTGGTACATCATAATTCCCGAACTGATGGGCGTGATAGAGTTCTACGCCGTTGTCAGTGTCATCACGATGCTGGCCTGGGTGTTCCCCTTCGTGTACGTGATGACTCGCGGTGGACCCGGCAATGCCACCCAGGTTATGGAGTTATACGTCTATAACTTCGCCTTCCGCAATGCCTTGCCCGGCATTGCATCGGCTGTGGCGGTGATATTGTTCGCGATTACGATCGTCTTCATGGTTCCGCTTTTCTATCTGCGGAGCAAAGAGGATGATGCGGGAGCCGTACTGTGATGAACCTACGCACTAGCATAAAAGATGCCGCACCTGCGACGTCGAAAAAACGCGGAAAACGGCGTGACTACTCGGTGTTGTTCAAACACCTGTTCCTGCTGGCGCTTGCCCTGACGGTGTTGTTTCCGTTGTACTTTATGGTAATCACGCCGCTCAAAACTCAGGAAGCGTATTCACTGAACAAGCTCAGTCTGCCCACCCACATATTTATGGGGAATTTCGAAGCTGCACTGCACGGAGGGCGTTTCTTGACCTGGTTCAAGAACAGCGTTCTGCTTACCATGGGTTCGGTGATTCTGTCCACGGTAGTTTCTGTGCTGGGAGCGTTCGCTTTCGCTCGTATGGAATTTCGTGGGCGCCATCCCTTACTTTCAATCATGTCTTCGCTGATGGTTGTGCCGCCGGTGGTGATGATCGTGCCCTTATTCCTGCTTTTCAGTGGGCTCAGGATGACCAGCACTTACACTTCGGCCATCCTGGTCTACGCCGGCCTCGTCACACCGTTTGCCGTCTACATGTTGACCAATTTCTTTAAGAACGTGCCCCACGAGATTGTTGAGTCGGCGTTGATCGACGGCGCATCCTCGTTCGAAATCCTGTGGAAAATCATCGTCCCTCTGTCGGCCCCGGCTATTGTGACGATGGTGGTCGTAAATGCCCTCTGGGTGTGGAATGATCTGCTGATAGCCCTGGTGTTATTGCCGGACGATCGTATGCGGACCTTGATGGTCGGCATCACGGTGTTTGGCTCACGCTACAGCAAGGATGTCCCCATCTCGATGGCCGGCATGCTGATGGCCAGCCTGCCCATGTTTGTCCTCTATCTGGTGGGCCAGAAGTACTTTACGCGCGGCCTGGTAGCCGGCGCCGTGAAAGGCTGATCTCGATGCCACCGACGAACGCTTCCCTGAGCGAACGCGAGAACTACCTGCGAGCACTCTCCTTCCAAGGTCCGGAGTGGATCCCGATCAAGTTTGAGTTGATGCCGGCCGTATGGCTCAAATACGGCGAGCAACTGCAGTCTCTCGTACAGCGTCATCCGCTGATATTCGATCCCGATGCGCCCGGAGACTTCAGTTTCAATTTCCACGCCGGGGATCCGTTCTACACCGACAACGAGTTTTATACCGACGACTGGGGGTGCGTCTGGCATAACACCCAGGCGGGGTTGTTAGGTCAGGTCACCGAGCACCCTCTGGCCGACTGGCAAGCGTTTGAGTCTTTCCGGCGACCGGACCCCAAAGAACAGCGCGACTGGAGCGAGTTACGCCGCACGACGCAGGAACGCCGGCGACAGGGCAGGTTGACCCGCGGTGAGTACGATTTCGTTCAAGGAGGTTTTTTCGATCGCCTTCAGTTCTTGCGTGGTCTGGAAAACCTGTTGATCGATTTTATGACGGAGCCGCCCTATCTGTGGGACCTGCTCACCATGGTCTTCGAGTACAACATGGAGCACATCCGGCTGTGGCTGGATATCGGCGTCGACCAGATGTTTTTTCACGGGGACATCGGCACACAGACAAACACGCTGATGAGTCCGGACACATTTCGTAAATACTTAAAACCATTCTACAAAGAGATGTTCACGACCTGCCGCCGCGCCGGCGCGCACGTATGGTACTCGTCAGATGGCCATATGCTTCCGCTGGTCGACGATCTTGTCGAATGTGGGGTGACGCTCCACGACCCGCAGGTCCGAGCCAATACTATCGCCGGGATTGCCGGCGCCTACAAAGGCAAATTGTGTGCTCAAGTGGACATCGACGAACAGATGTTGCCCTTCTGCAAACCGGAGGACATTCGCCGTCAGGTGAAAGAGGTTGTTGAGGCTATGTACAGCCCTGAGGGCGGCCTGATGATTTATGCCATACCCAGCCAGGATGTTCCTTTGGAGAACATCGAGGCGTTGTGCACAAGCTGGGAGGAGTACCGCTACGGGCCGTGACTTTCCCAATTTGCCGCGGCCGTCCAAAACGCTTAAACCCGCGGGTAACGAAGGGGAGTCGCGTCTGATGTCCAAGCGGTAATGCTGGAATTTGGATGCAATCTACTATTGCGCTTTAGAGGAGGTGTTGTTCAATGCCTGGTCCAGGAATGGAACTCATAGGTGAAGAAGAAAAGAAAGAACTGCTGGAGGTCATCGATTCGGGTTATTTGTTCCGCTACGGCAGTCCATCCAACCCGGCCTTCAAGGCCAAGGTCCATCAATTGGAGGAGAAGGTAGCCGAACGCACCGGCCTCAAGCACGCGTTGGCGGTCAATTCGGGTACATCGGCTCTGCTGGTAGCCCTGGTCGGCTTGAACATTGGTGCCGGCGACGAGGTCATCGTGCCCGGCTACACGTTCATTGCCAGTATATCGTCTATTGTGTACGCCCGTGCCGTTCCGATCCTGGCGGAAGTGGACCACACCCTCAACTTGGATCCCGAAGACGTGCGGCGCAAGATTACGCCGCGCACCAAGGCGATTATGGCGGTACATATGTTGGGCAATCCAGCCCGCCTGGAAGAACTGAGAGCTATCGCAGACGAACATAATCTGCTGCTTGTCGAGGATTGTGCCCAGGCTTTCGGCGCCAGCTATCACGGCCGGCCTGTTGGGTCCATTGGCGATGTGGGTACCTTCAGCTTCAACATCTTCAAGACCATCTCGGCCGGCGACGGCGGCATGGTGGTAACTGACAATGACGATGACTACCGCCGGTTTTTTGCCTTCCACGATCAGGGACATTTCCCGTTGCGCACCGGTGTAGAGGTGGGCAACCGTCCGTTTGTGGGGATGACCTTCCGTATGACCGAGTTGACCGCCGCCGTCCTGCTGGCGCAGTATCGCAAGTTGGACCCCATGTTGGCCCTTCTGCGCCAGAACAAGAAACGCTTCAAGCAGGCCATTGCCGATGCGCCCGGCGTCGAATTTAGAGAGATCACGGACCCCGAGGGCGAGTGCGCGACACTGTTGACCGTCTTCCTGCCGACCGAGAAAATCGCCCGCCAGGTGGCGACGGAGTTGGGGTCCAAGGTCGTGGCCGATTCAGGCTGGCACGTTTACACCAACATGGAGCAGATACTGGACAAGCGCGTTCCCTGGAAGGAAGGCTGGCCGGATAAGTCGCCGCTGTACAAGGGTGAGGAAGTCAAATACTGGAAGGGTATGCTGCCGCAGACTGACGCCCTCCTGGCACGCGCCATCAACCTGAGTGTGGGCGTATCCGATCCGGGTCTGGGCTCTGCCTTTGGCATTACCATCCACAGTACGCCGGAAGAAATCGACGCCCAAGCAGAGCGGTTCCGGCAGGTGGTGGCCAAGTATGTGTGAGTCGTCCGCGGCCTTCACCAATCCGGCCAAAGACCTGAGAGGCAGGTAACCGATGACACATCGAATACGCATTGGCATCACGGCGGTGTCAAGCCCCCTGGAAGTCGGGGCGGCCGATGCACCTGAGCTGGCCGATAGGCTGCGCCGATCCTTTGCCAATGCTGGTTTTCCGCAACTGGAGATTGTCCCTTCCGACGGGCCAGTCGTTGACCCGGCCTCGGCTACCCGTACCGGGCGATTGTTCTACGACCGGCGGGTGGACGTCGTCTGTATCATCGCCGCCTCCTGGTTCGAGGATTACCTGGTCTTCGACCTTGTCGAGGAGTGCAACGTCCCGGTCATCGCCTGGGCACGCCCGGGCATGGAAACTGGGTCGCTGTGTGGGATGCAGCAGCTGGGCTTTTTCCTCAAGCAGGTGGGGCGGCCATACCTATACCTTTTTGAGGAGCCGGAAGCGGAAGTCGGCCTCAAGCGGGCCTACACCTATGCCGCCGCCGCCGCCCTGCGCAATTGGCTGCGAAGGGCGCGTATCGGCTACCTGGGCCATCGCGTCGAGGGTATGACCGATACAACTGCGCACGAATTGGCCCTCAAGAAGGTCTTTGGTCCCCGGGTGGTCAATATCGACAGCCAGGTCTTCGCCGGCGCGGTGAATGAGGTGGCCCCCGAGACAGTCGAACAGGCTTGGGAGGACTTGGCGCAGCAGGTGGGCAGCGTCACTGCCAGCCGCCAGGCGGGCATCGAGTCGCTCCAGACCCATCGTGCGCTCAAGAAAACCATCAACGAGGCAGGCCTGTCGGCGGTGGCCATCGGGTGCTATCCGCACTTGATGGGCAAGGTGTGTTTGGGTATGTCGCTGCTGGCGGAAGAGGGCATCCCCAACGCCTGTGAAGGCGACGTCAACGGCGCACTGGCAATGATGATACTGGGCAAGTTGTCCAACGCGCCGGTGCACAACACGGATATTCTGGACCCTGTTCCTGAAGATAATGCATTCGTCTTTTCCCACTGCGGTGCCGGCGGGTTCTCGTTGGCGGCCGACCGGTCTCAAATTCAGCTCGGGCCTGTCCGGCTGATGGATCGGGGTGTGGTGGCCCTGTTCCCCGCTCGACCCGGGCCCGTGACACTACTCAACATCGTTCCCACGCTGGGCGGCTACCGTATGGGCGTGTTGTATGGACAGGCGATGGAAACCGAAATGATTTTCCCGGGTAATCCACTAAAAGTCACGTTTGTGACAGACTACCGGGATATCCTGACCTGGATTGCCGAGAACGGGCTGGGACACCATTGGATGGCCGCCTACGGCGACTTGAGGCAATCCCTGGCGGACCTGGCTAACCTGGTCGGCTGCGATCTATTAAACCTGGAGTGACTGGGAGGAGAAAACCCATAATGATCAAGGTTGGAATCATCGGCATGGGACGCAGCGGGTGGGAGCTGCACGCTGCCTTTCTGAGCACGTTCCCCGGCTACAAACTGGTAGCAGCTACCGACCAGAGTCAGGAACGACTGGACCGCGCCGTAGAGGTGTTCGGTGTCAAACCATATCAAGATGCTCGCGAACTGATCGCCGATCCGAAAGTGCAACTGGTGGTGGTCGCTGCGCCCAGCAACTTGCACGCATCGTTGTCGATCGCCGCTATGGAGGCCGGCAAAGACGTGGTGGTGGAGAAACCGATGTCCATCACGTTGGCTGAGGCGGACATGATGCTCGAAACCGCCGAACGCACCGGCCGGCTGCTGACTGTCTTTCATAACCGCAGGTGGGACCGAGACTATCAAATGGTCAAAAAGATGGTCGCCAACGGGATTTTGGGAGAGTTGTTCACGGTCGACTCGCGTGTCATGACTTACGGGCCCGAATGGGCTACCTACGGTGTGCCGGAGTTCAACCCGCAGTGGCGTCTGCAGGTGGCCTACGGTGGGGGTTACCTGGCGGACTGGGGACCCCATTTGGTCGAAGCAGGTGCTTGACCTAACGGGCGAGTGGCCGGTAAGCGT
>CAZHBM010000029.1:0-17760 GCA_964529945.1 uncultured Anaerolineales bacterium
GAGGGATAGATGTGACGCCCAGAATCAAATCGGCCTGCCCCACGCACGTGGAGCAGGCCGGCGAATGCCACGCAGACAGTTCCCAATAATAACTGAAACAGGGTGACGCTTTTGCCCGTGGTCCCGCCGCTGCTGGCACAGCGGTAAGGCTCGGATCTGATTTTTTTCCACGCCACTTCTGATTATGTATTATACCACTTCGCTTCTCCCTAGTGAAGCCCCTATTGACTCCCGCCCGAAACGTGCTAGAATTGTTGTAGTACTAAGCATGTGCCCCAGCACCGTTCCGCGCCCGCCAAAGGAGGGAACGACCCTTGAGCCTGGAAGCGGACCCTTTCGACCAATACGAAGACGTGGCTTTCGCCGCCCGCCGGCTGAGCATCCACCCCGAATCGGTCAAACGGCTGATCCGGCTGGGCAAACTGCCGGCGCGCAAATTTGCCAACAAGTGGTTTGTGCGCAAAGATGTGCTGGAACAATTCGCCAGTTGGTACGTACCCCGGCCGGGCAATCGGCGCACCCTGCTGTGAGGCCCGCCGCCGCCCAATTAGAAGAAGACACACCCGACCATGGCCAGACGTAGCTCGCGCAAAAAGAAGACTCCCGATCCGAATACCCGCCCGATCGTGGCCGGGCTGATCCTGTTGGGCCTGGCGCTGCTGACCGGGCTCAGCCTGCTGTCGATCAGCCGCGGCACGCTGACCGAGGAGTGGCTGCGCCTGCTCAACACCCTGTTCGGCGGCGGCCGGATACTGATCCCCATCATCCTGGCCGGTCTGGGCGCCTGGCTGCTGAGCCGTTTCGTCAAGGAGGATGCAGCCGAGAAGTGGGAGAAGCCGGTCGGCTCGCTGTTCATTTTCCTGCTGCTGCTGGCCACATTGCAGTTGATCAATCCCGGCGCCGGCCCGGGCGGACTCGACCAGACTCCCGGTGGCGGCGGCCTGATCGGCTGGGCCATCGGTGAGTTGTTGCGCCAGGCGGTGGGCACCGCCGGCGCCTTCATCCTGGTGCTGGCCCTGCTGCTGGTGGCCGTCATCCTGGTGTCGGGACTGTCGCTGACCGAGCTGGCCCAGGCCATCCAGCAGCGCTGGCAACAGTTCAGCGACTGGCGCCGTCGGCGCCGGCTGGCGCAGATCAACACGCAACCGGTCTCGCCCCTGCCGGAGGACAATTCGCTGACCGGCGGCTTGATACAGCGCGTGCTGTCCGGCCAGGCCGGCGAGCGCCGCCCGGCCCAGCCGCCGGCGGCCCGCCCCAACCAACCGGCCCGAGCGCCTGCCGGCGGACAGCCGGCACCGGCGGCCGACTCCGAGTCCGACTCGGGGCGCGGCATCCTCTTCCCGCGCGTGGTCGGCGCTCAAACCTGGAGCCTGCCGCCGGTCGAGAGCATTTTTGAAGAGGGCACAGAGTATGAGATCAGCCCGCAGGAGATCCGCGAGCGGGCGCGTATCATCGAGGACACCCTGGCCAGTTTCGGCATCGAGGCCAAGGTGCGCGAGATCAACCCCGGGCCGGCGGTGACCCAGTTCGGCATCGAGCCCGGTTACATGAACGGCAAAGACTCGCAGGGTAGGGCGCGCAAGGTGCGCGTCTCGCGTATCGTTAACCTGACCAACGACCTGGCCCTGGCCCTGGCGGCGGCGCCGATCCGCATCGAGGCGCCCATTCCCGGGCGGCCTTTCGTCGGCATCGAGGTGCCCAACTCTACCAAGTCGCTGGTCTCGCTGCGCGGCATCATTGAGTCGGAGGGCTTCCTGAACACCCGCGGGCCGCTGCGTTTCGCCTTGGGGCGCGACGTGGCCGGCCAGCCGGTAGCCGCCGACCTGGTCAGCATGCCGCACCTGCTCATCGCCGGCGCCACCGGTTCCGGCAAGAGTGTATGCATCAATTCGATCATCGCCTGCCTGCTGGCCACCCATACGCCGGAGACGCTGCGCCTGCTGATGGTCGACCCCAAGATGGTCGAGCTGATCAATTACAACGGCATCCCGCACCTGTTGGCGCCGGTGGTGGTCGAGCTGGAGCGCGTGGTCGGCATCCTGGCCTGGGCCACGCGGGAGATGGACCGCCGTTATAAGACTTTTTCCAAGCTGGGCGTGCGCAACCTGGTCGGCTATAACGAGCTGGCCACTTCCAAGGGCCAGCCGATTATGCCCTACGTGGTGATCATCATCGACGAGTTGGCCGACCTGATGATGACCTCGCCCGACGAGATCGAGCGCACCATCACCCGTATCGCCCAGATGGCGCGCGCCACCGGCATCCACCTGGTTATCGCCACCCAGCGGCCGTCGACCGACGTGGTCACCGGCTTGATCAAGGCCAATTTCCCGGCCCGGGTCGCCTTTGCGGTGACCAGCCAGATCGACTCGCGCGTGATTTTGGATACACCCGGCGCCGAGCGACTGCTTGGCCAGGGCGACATGCTGTTTATGGCGCCCGACAGCAGCAAGCTGCACCGGTTGCAGGGCGCGTTCGTCTCCGACCGCGAGCTTTCGCGCCTGGTGCGCTTCTGGCGTGGCATTCACGCCGTCAGCGAGACGGGTGCCGGGCCGGCCGGCCCGGCGGATGAGGCCGGGGCGGGCACCGACTGGCAGGCCGTGCAGACGCCGCTGTGGCCCGAACTGGCCAAGATCGAGGCCGAGAAGGCCGGTCAGCCGGAAGAAGACGAAATGTTGCCCAAAGCCATTGAACTGGTGCGCTCGCAGCAACGGGCCTCCATTTCCTTGCTGCAGCGCCGGCTGCGCGTCGGCTATGCCCGCGCGGCCCGTTTGATCGATATGATGGAAGAGCGTGGCATCATTGGCCCCGACGAAGGCGGCGGTCGCTCCCGCCAGGTGCTGTCGGAACCGGACCAAGACGAGGAATAAGTGGAGGGGGCAAACGTGCGCGACCTGTTACGCCTTCTGCTGCTGGTGATTGTGGGCCTGCCGCTGCTGGTGATCCTGGCCGGCCCGTTACTGGTCATCGCCGCCCTGCGCGGCTCCCAGGCCATTGGGCCGATCGTGCTGACGCCCGGCCACCACCATCCATCCGGCCGGGCTATCGCCCTGGCGGTAGGATTGGTGCTGTGGGCCGGTATCTGGGGCGGCTGCGCCCTGGTGTTTTCCGGGGACCAGACGCCGGCTGTAGACGCCCGGCCGCCGGCCACCACGCCTGCCGCGGCGGCCATCCCGGCCTCACCCAGCCCGCCGCCGACATCTGTGCCGGCCGGCACCGCCCAGCCGACGGTGGTGCCTCTCCAGTCCGTCGCTGCCGCCACCACGCCGACCATCGCGCCCAGCGCCGCGCCCATCCAGGCCGAATCGAGCCCGTCCGTCGAACCGGCCGCCACCGCCACCCAATCGCAGGTACCGGTCCCGGCTGCGACCGCCGTGCCTGTCGCCGAGACGGAAACGGTCTCTCCCACGCCGCCCGGCCCGGTGACGCCCGAGGAGGCTGCCCAGGCCGTGGCAGCCGTCGAACACGCCAACGAGGCTCTGCGCCAGGCGGTGGCCGATCCCACTGCCGGCAACCTGGCAGCGCTGGAGACTCTCTGGACCCAGGACGCCCTGGCCAAGGCCCAGGCCTTCGCCATCGGGCCGTCACGCCTGGTGGGCCAACCGACCGAGGTCAGCTACGCCCACCTGATGGCGCCCGAGGTGACCCGTTCGGTGACTCCCGGGCACCTGTCGGTCGGCGTGACCGAAGTCTGGACTTACAGCGGCCCCAGGGACACCTATACCGAGAGCTTCCAATTCTTCTACTCGCTGGCCCTGATCGACGGCCAATGGCGCATCGTCAACTACTCCTACATCGATGTCCCCCAATCCCAGCCGATTGAAGAATCGCCCTCCAGATTCCGCCCGCCGGCGGAAACACCCACCAGTTGACCCACGGTCCCAGCATCCTGCCGGACTCAAAAAGAGGAGCAAACATTGGCTAAGACCCGTACGCTATACGTGTGCCAGAACTGCGGCAGCGAGCAGCCCAAGTGGCTGGGACGTTGCCCTGACTGCGGCGAGTGGAATACCCTGGTTGAGACTGTCGTCCAGGCCAAATCGGAGCGCGCCCAGCGCCAGGTCGCCACGGCCGCCGCGTTGAGCCGGCCGGTCAGCCTGGGGCAGATCGCTGCCGAGAACTTCAACCGCCTGGCCCTGCCGCAGCAGGAGTTCGACCGGGTGCTGGGCGGCGGGTTGGTGCCCGGCTCGCTGGTGCTCATCGGCGGCGACCCGGGCATCGGCAAGAGCACGCTGCTGTTGCAGGTGTCGGCTGACATCGCCACCCGCTACGGGCCGGTGCTGTACATTTCGGGCGAAGAAAGCGCCCAGCAGCTCAAGCTGCGCGCCGGCCGGCTGGGAATCACATCAGACAACCTGTTCGTACTGACCGAAACCAACGTCAACCTGATCGTCGAGCACATCCAGCAGCAGCAACCGCAACTGGTGGTGGTCGACTCGATCCAGACTATGTATCTGGACGAACTGCAGTCGGCGCCCGGGTCGGTCAGCCAGGTGCGCGAAAGCGCGGCCCGGTTGCAGCAGGTGGCTAAAAGCCAAAATATTCCCATCTTCCTGATTGGTCACGTCACCAAGACCGGCGCTATCGCCGGCCCGCGGGTGCTGGAACACATCGTCGATACCGTACTTTACCTGGAGGGCGACCGCTTCCACGCCTACCGGCTGCTGCGCTGCGTCAAGAACCGATTCGGGGCGGCCAATGAGGTAGGTGTCTTCGAGATGCGCGACGTGGGAATGGTCGAGGTTCTCAACCCCAGCCAGGCCTTCCTGGCCGAACGGCTGGCCGACGCCAGCGGCTCGGCCATTGCCGTCACGCTGGAGGGCACGCGGCCGCTATTGGTCGAGATTCAGGCGCTGAGCAGTGTGACCAGTTTCGGCAACCCGAGGCGGACGGCCAACGGCATCGACCTCAACCGTCTGTGGCTGCTGGTGGCCGTACTCAGCAAGCGAGTCGGGATTCGCCTGGCCGACCAGGACGTGTTCATCAACGTCATCGGCGGGATGCGCATCAGCGAACCGGCGGCCGACCTGGCCGTGGCCTGCGCCATCGCTTCCAGCTTCCGCGACAAGCCGGTGGTCGGCGACCTGGCGATTGTGGGCGAGGTGGGCCTGTCGGGCGAGCTGCGCGCCGTCAGCCAATTGGAGACGCGGCTGAAAGAGGCCGCCAAGCTCGGCTTCTCGCGCTGCCTGGTGCCCAAGACGCGCGCCGCCGGCCGCCTTAAGCTGCCCGGCCTGGAGTTGCTGACCGCTGCCAACCTGGCCCAGGCGCTGGAAATCGCCCTAACCGGTTGAGCTGTGATGGGGAGATACTGGGCGTGATCGATCTGACCGGCCTGCAATTGGATGACATTGTCCGTACCCGCAAGCCGCACCCCTGCGGCAGCTACGAATGGCGCGTCGTGCGCCTGGGGGCCGACATCGGGCTGCGCTGTCTGAAGTGCAATCGCAAGGTGCTGCTGTCGCGCCAGCGCCTGGCCCGCAGCGCCTGCGCCTTCAGCCGGCCCGACCGGCAGGATGCTACCCAATCATCCGAAGGCTAGATCGTGGCGTTCAGCCCAAAAATCACCGGAAAAACCGCCACCCAGGAGTAAATGGCCATGGTCGGGTTCACCATCGCAATCGGGATCGACAGGATGAAGACCAACGGCATCGACACGCGGATGATCACCCCTTTGCGGATGAAGTTCTCGTCCAGGTCGGCGTCTACCAGCCGGTGATTGCGGCTGGCGTACCACCACAGCAGGGCTACCACCAGGCCGATCAGGCTTACCTGGACCGCATACAGGACGACGGTAAGAGTCTCCTCGGTGTAGCGGTCGAGCAGGTCGGTGGGAAAGGGCACCAGAACAATCAGAATCAAAAAGAGAAAGTTGATCCAGATCAGGCCGGCGTCGTAGCGCCGGATGTAGCGGAACATGCGGTGATGCTCGATCCAGTAGATGGCCACCACCAGGAAACTGACGGCGTACGCGATCAGCGTGGGCACGACGTCGTACAGGGCCGGTACCAGGTCGACGACGTCGACCGTCTCCGGCACCTGGATTTCGAGCGCCATCAGCGTCATGGCAATGGCGATGACTGCGTCACTGAAAAAGATGATGCGATCCAGGCCAACCTTTTCCGCTTCGAGGGTTCTTTCGTCGATCGTCATCTTGCCTCCTGGACCAGCCCGGTAAAAGATGTTGGGGTGAACGTGGCCCATTTTACACCGCCGTCGCCATAGGGAAAAGCCCGGACGTTTCCCATTTCGGGACCGGCGCGGCCCAATCGACGCCAGGGTACGTCGGGTGACAATCGAGGAGTGAGATTATGCCCCAAAGCAACGTTGACAAACAGACTCCAGCCAACGGTTCGCACGGCCAGGCCTGGCGGGAACCGCTTGGGTTGACCGCCTACGTGGCCGTCCTGGCCGCCGATCTCTTCCTGTCGGCCGGCCGGTTGGACTGGCGGCCTGGCTGGGGCCTGGTGGCCTGGTTTCTGCTGGTCATTGTTGTGCGCGGCGTCTGGTTGGCCGACAGAAATCGCTGGCAGCGGGTCGAACGCCAGCGCTTCTCGGCCGACGTCAAGACTTGGGATCGGATCATCTTGCGCCTGTACACCGTGTGCCTGGTGCTGACGATGAGTGTGGCCGGCCTGGATGCCGGCCGGTTCGGCTGGTCACTGGTCCCGCCGGGCCTACGCGCTGTGGGATGGATCGGCCTGCTGGTCGCCGGTGGTTTGCTGTGGTGGGTGGGCCTCAAGAACCCCTTCGCCGTGGGCGTGGCACGTATCCAGCGCGAACACGGCCATCGCGTGGTGGCCGACGGCCCTTACCGCTACGTGCGCCACCCGATGTACACCGGCACCATCCTCTACGGCCTGTGCGTCCCCCTGGCGCTGGGCTCCTGGTGGGCGCTGATCCCCGGTGCGGCCATCGCCGGCCTGTTCCTCGTGCGTACCCGGCTGGAGGACGAGATGCTGCAGCGGGCGCTGCCCGGTTATGCCCAATACGCCCGCCGGGTGCCATGGCGCCTGTTGCCCAGGATCTGGTAAGCGCGGCCTACCACAGCAGGTGCCAGGCCAACGTCAACGGGAAAACGGCCATCCAACAATACTCAGCCACCACTGGGCTGAGCCAGGCAATGGGGATGGTGATCAGGAAGACTGCCGGTACCGACAGCCGTACCAGCAGTATGTGGCGCACCAACGCCGGATCCAGATCGGGGTCCACCAACCGGCGCCGGTGCGTGGCGTACCACCACATCAAGGCAACTGACAGGCCGGTCAGGGTCAGTAGGGCAGCGTACAACGTTACCACCAACGGGTCGTGGTCGCCGAAACGGTCCACCAGGTCGGTCGGGAAGGGCACCAGCACGATCAGGATCAGGAACAGCAGATTGAGCCATATCAGCCCGCCGTCGTAGCGGCGGACGTAACGAAACATGCGGTGGTGCTCTATCCAATACAGTGCCGTTACCAGAAAACTGAGCAGATAGGTCTGCACGGTGGGCAGCAGGTCGATCAGCGCCTGGTGCAGATGCTGCGCATCGACCGTCTCCGGCACATGGATTTCGAGCGCCATCAGCGTCATGGCGATGGCGATGACCGCGTCGCTGAAGAAAATGATGCGGTCCAGGCCCATTTTCTGGGCTTCTGGGGTGAGAGCAGGATGGTGTTGGCTGACTGGCATCGGCTTCCCTCCTTGGCTTACATAACGGACAGCTACGGTACCCATTGTACTCCTTCCATCAGGAGAGGAAAAGGACAGCCGGCCCTGGCGGTTCACCTACCCAATGACGGGACATATTCCCATCCTGCGGGTGTGTTCCAGGTTTTTTGTAGGAGAAATCGGACCGAGCCAAGGCTTGACTGCGAAGTAGGTTGATAAGAGACCGCTCACATAGTGTTTTAAGAAGCGTATAGAATCAGGTAGTATTATCTTCTTCTTGTGGATGAAAGGCCCATCCACCCACAAGAAATGGTCAAGAGAAAAAGCCGGCCGCCGACTCTTTTGGCCATCTACCAAGAAAATGGGACACATCCTACTCTTCACAAAATGTGACAACCCATTTTGAATGTGGTATACTGGTCGGCAGTCTTTTTGGCTGGAAACATACCACAGTGCAGCCACCTTCCATCCCAAATCACCAAGGTACGTCAAGGAGCGCAATTTCACTATGGGCAAAGCATCAAGTTCGTGGATAGCATTTCTTCTGTTCTACGTGGTGATGCTGGTCGTTACAATGGTCCTGGATTCGGCCAATGGGTTGCTCAGCCTGGGCTACGTGGCGGTCCAGGCGGGCTTGATCAGCCTGGGCGTAGCTGTCTTTGCCCTGGTAGGCTGGCGCGTTCCAAAATTGACTGCCGAACAAAGCGTGATGCTGGCCTTTGTGGTCGGCGTGTTCACCATCATTCCGGCCATCTTGATGAGCTTGGGCGAATTGTCCGGGTTCTGGCCGTCCTACTTCCTGGTGGCTTTGGGAATGATAGGCGGTAGCATATTGGGCTTCGTTTTCGTCCGCCTGGTGTCCAGTTTCGCTCACAGGGCAGATGAGAACAAAGAACCGACAACTGAGGACTGAGATCGGATTGGATAGCGATAACAAGTTTCCCATTCGTTGCAGCGTCGGCATCACAGCCCACAACGAAGAAGAAAACATCGGCCAGATTCTACAGGCCATGCGCGACCAACGCCTGAACCAGGTGGCGATCAGCGAAATCATCGTGGTCGCTTCAGGCTGCACCGACGGCACCGAGGCCATCGTCCGCCGGCACATGGAGCAGGATGGCCGCATCAAGCTATTGCTTCAGGAGCGGCGCGAGGGCAAAACGTCGGCCGTCAACCTGTTCTTGACCCACGCCCGTGAAAACGTGTGCGTGGTCGAAAGCGGTGACACGTTGCCGCACGAGGAGGCCGTTGAGAACCTGGTGCGCATGTTCGCCGACCCGGCCGTCGGCATGACCGGCGCCCATAAAGTGCCGGTCAACACACCCAGCCACATCGTCGGCTACATGAGCCACCTGCGGCTGGAGATGGAGCACCAGTTGTGCCTGGAGATTCCACGCCTGGGCGAGATGATCGCTTTCCGAAAAGTCTTCGACGAGATTCCGCCCGACGTGGCTATGGACGAGGCCTTCGTCGAGGCGCTGGTCATCCGGCGTGGGTTGCAGGTGCGCTACGCGCCCGACGCCATGGTCTTCAATATGGGGCCGGAAACGGTCGGCGATTTTATCAAGCAACGCCGGCGCAACTACGCCGGCCATTTGCACCTCGAGCAGAAATATGGCTACCAGGTGTCCAGCCTCGATAGAGGCCGGGTAGCGCGCCTGGCGTTGGGCGAGGTGTGGGGCGCCGTGCAGCTGGTCTGGACCTTGTTTGTGCTGGCCAGCCTGGAAGGCGTCGCCCGTGTGCTTGGCTGGTGGGACTATCGCGTGCGCAAACGGCGCCACGAGGTCTGGGACATCGCGTGGACCACCAAACGGGTCTGCCCGCCGCCCGAAAACAGCAGCAATCCTTTGCTGTCGGCCAGGCAACGAAAATGAACGCTTCACCTCGTAAGGACAGTAATCCCTTGAAGAAACACGTCGTCAACATCCTCAAGATCGCGGTCAGCTTGGGGTTGATCGTCTATCTGTTTATGCGCATGGACCTGACACAGGTGGCCGACACCTTGGCCGGCGCCAAATATTGGTACCTGTTGCCGGCGACGCTTCTTTTCCTGGGCGCAATGAGCAATGCCAGCCTCAAATGGTACGTGTTGCTGCGTGCCCAGGGTATCGACGTGCCCTTCCGGCGGGTATTGGGCTATACCTTTGTCGGCTTTTTCTTTAATAACTTCCTGCCGGCCAACGTGGGCGGCGACGTGATGCGTGGCTATGGCCTGGCCCGCTACACCGAACAGGTCACCGAAGCCGCCGTCAGCATCGTCGTCGACCGCCTGGTGGGCATGATGGGCTTCATGATCGCCGCCGTGGTTTCGGCTATGGTAGCCGTGCTGATCCTGCACAATCAGAACCTGCAAAGCGTCGGCCTGGCGGCTGTCATTGGTTGCCTGGTTATGGCGGGTATTCTGGCCATACTGCTCAGCCGCCGCGTGCGTCGCCTGGTCAGCCGGCTTTTCGAGTGGCGCTTTCTGACGCCCGCCGCGCCGATTTACGAACGGCTGTCACTGGCGCTGGACGCTTACCGTCATCGCTATGGTGCCCTGCTGTTGGCCTTGTGCCTGTCCATCGTGACGCTGGTTTTGACCAACTTCACCGACTACCTGATCGCCCAATCGTTGGGTGGCGGGATGCCGCTGATCTACATCTTCATCTTCAACCCCATCATCGCCTTCGTGCTTATGGTACCCATTTCCATCGGCGGATTAGGCGTCACCCAGGCGGCCTACCCATTTTTCTACGGCCTGGTCGGCGTATCCCAGAACCTGGCGTTTGCTGTCTCATTGATCAAGCAACTGATTATCTACGTGACCAGCCTTCCCGGTGGCGTGTTGTGGTGGCGCAGCAAAGCGGGCACAGGCAAGGCGGGTTAACCCGTTTGTTTTCCCGCACCCGGCCGGCCTCGAAGCCTGTCTATCCCAACTCAACAATTAGCCGGACAACCAAGTCCGGCCAGCAACTTTTGCCGACTTTTCCCGTATAATAAGAGGGGCAGGCGACCAAGCGGTTGCTCAACCGTCTCTGCCCGTATTGAAACACGTGGGGGTAAAAACCTATGACGAAACGAATTGGCGTGCTCACTGCCGGCGGCGATGCGCCCGGTCAAAACGTCTGTCTCAAGGCCCTGGTTTACCAGGCCGTCGACCGCGGCTTCGAGGTGCTCGGCTTTCGCAAGGGGTGGGAAGGCCTGATCAAATACAACCCGGCCGATCGTGCCAGCCAGACCGATAATGCTATTAACCTGTCCGTCGGTCGCGTGCGCGACATCGACCGTATGGCCGGTTCTTACCTGCATTCCAGCCGCATCGACCCGCGCCAGGTACCGCCCGGACGCGTGCCGGCCTTCCTGCGTGGCGAACGCCAGACAACAGAACCAGTAGATTTGACGGATCACATTCGCCGGGTGTACGACAAGCTGCAAATGGAAGCGTTGATCGTGTTGGGCGACAATCGTGGTCTGGAAGTCGCTGCCCACCTGTGCCAAAACGGTGTGCCGATCATCGGCATCCCCAAGTCGGCCAACAACGACGTTCGGGGCAGCCACTATTGTCTCGGGTTTTCGACTGCGATGGCCCGCGGCGTTGAGTTCGTGCACGAAGTGCGCGCGATGGCCGGCTCACGCGAGGAGATCGCCGTCGTCGAGATACTGGGCCGTACTTCCGGCTGGCTCAACATGCTTATCTCCATCCTGGCCGGCGCCGACCGCTGTGTCATCCCCGAGGTGCCCTTTGACCCCGACCGGCTGGCGGCACTGTTGGCCGGCGACCAGCGCCACAATCCCAGCAATTACGCCATCCTGACCGTGAGCCAGGGCGCCAGCGTTGATGCCGAGCAGGCCTTGAAGTATGCGCCCTCCCTGTCACGTTCGGCTCAATCCAGTCTTCTGGCCCGGGTGACGGCCGCCAAGGCGCAGGAAGTGGAAGAAGACGGCGACAGCTACTCATTGGATGGGGTGACGGAACTGGGCACCGACGTCGTCGGCAGCGGTGCGGCGGTGACTGAAATCTTGGAACGGGTGCTCAACAAACGTATGATCTTCCAGCCGCTCTCATATCTGATCCGCACCGGCAAACCCGACGGGCAGGACCTGTTGGGCGCCGTCAATTTCGCGACGCTGGCCGTCAACTTGCTGGCTGAGGGCAAAACCTGCAAGCTGGTCGCTTATCGCCGCGGCGACAACTACGTCGATCTACCCATCGAAACTGTCACCCAACCCGAGAGTGCCATCCCTGTGGCCGACCTGTTCGACGCCGACAATTACGTGCCCAAACCAGAAGTGATGTGGGCGCAGCGTATCTGAGGAGGCAGGATGGCAAACGAAAACGGCGACAAGCCGATCATCGATCTGCACGACGTGGTCAAACGCTTCCCGGTGGGCGACGGGGAGATCACCATTCTCAAAGGCATCTCCCTGGACATCTTCCCCGGCGAGTTCGTGTCCATTGTCGGCCCGTCGGGCAACGGCAAATCAACGTTGCTCAACATGATCACCGGCATCGACCGCCCCTCGGAGGGTGAGATTATGGTTACCGGCCGGCCGGTGCACCAGATGAGTGAAAACCAGTTGGCTACCTGGCGCGGCGAATACGTGGGCATCATCTTCCAGTTCTTCCAGATGCTGCCGGCGTTGACCCTGCTGCAAAACGTTATCCTGCCTATGGACTTCGCCAACAAATACACGCCCCGCCAACGGCGGGAACGGGCGATGGACTTGCTGGAGACGGTCGACCTGGCTGACCAGGCCAACAAGCTGCCGGGTATGGTGTCCGGTGGCCAGCAGCAGCGGGCAGCTATCGCCCGTGCCCTGGCCAACGACCCTCCACTGTTGGTCGGTGACGAACCGACCGGCAACCTGGACTCGAGGACTGCCGGCGATGTCTTTGACCTGTTTGGCGAGCTGGTCGGCCAGGGCAAGACGATGCTCATGGTCACCCACGACAAGGAACTGGCGCGCCGCGTGCCGCGGGTGGTCGAAATTATGGACGGGCGCATCACGCGTGACGAGTTCGTCGGCCGTGATTGGGCCGGTTACTGATCCGCTCGGCGCCGCCTCGGCGTTTGGATATTTGCGAGTAGCAACACACCGATTGAGGTTTATCCTGTGGGCGTAATCTGGAACAAGATCTGGTACGAATTCTGGCGAAACAAGGGGCGCACAATCCAGGTGGTGGCCATCGTCACCATCGGCGCCTTTGCCATCGGCATGATTATCAACACGCGCAATTCGGTCGCTTCCGGTATGCAGACCCTGTGGGAAGCCGGTCACCCCATGAGCATCGGTGTGATGGTCGACCCACCTGTCGACGATGACCAGGTGATTGCCCTCAAACACATCGACGGCGTGGCCGAACTGGAAGGCCTGCTACAAGAGACCGTCGAGTGGCGCCTGAGCCCGGACGCCGACTGGCAACAAGGCACCCTCAACGCCCGCAACGACTATCACGATCAAAAGGTGGCTACCCTGGCCCTGAAGACAGGCCAATGGCCCAGCGGCAAGACTGCCGACGTCTCCCAGGGCGTGGATACAGCCTACGGTATTCTGCCCGGCATGGAGGTCGAGATCCGCTCCGACGACCGTACGCACGTGCTGCCGGTCGTCGGCCGGGTGTACGATAACTACGTCCAGCCGCCCAGCTTTGGCGGCCAGGCCCAGTTCTACGTCGACCGGCTTGAATTTGAGTACATCACCGGCCGTTACGACTACAACCTGATTTACGGCACCCTCGATCACTACTCGCAAGAGCGAGCCCTTCGAGTCGCCAACGAGATGCAGAATCGGTTGGAGGCCGCCGGCTCGGACGTCTACGGAGCCACGCCGCCCGATGGAGAGCGCTACACCAATCCCAGCAAACACTTCTTCCAGGACTTTCTGGACGCTATTTTCCTGGTGATGGGAATTATGGGCTTCCTGGCTATGGTGTTGGGTCTGTTTCTGGTTTACAACACCATCAGTGCCCTGGTCTCGCAGCAGGTCGACCAAATCGGCATTATGAAAGCCATCGGTGCCAAGACACCCGATATTCTGCGCATCTACATGATCACCGTTATGCTGTACGGCCTGGTGGCCATGGTGGTCTCCGTTCCATTGGGCGTGCTGGCCGGCAACCTATTGGTCAACTCGCTGATGGGGTCTTTCGACGCGCCGCCACAGCCGCTGCAACTGTGGCCGGCGGCTCTGCTGGTGCAGGTGGCCATCTGTCTGGGGGCGCCGATCATCGCCTCGTTGATTCCGGTCTTTTCCGGTGCGCGCATCACCGTGCGCGAAGCGATCAGTACCTACGGTATCGGCGGCACCGCCGGCCTGATGGACCGGCTGCTGGCCCGTTTCCAGTCAATCCCGCGTATCCTGTCGCTCACATTGAGCAACACGTTCCGTCACAAAGGCCGCGTCATCCTGACGCAGATTACGCTGGTAATGAGCGGTCTCATCTTTATGATGGTCATCGCGGTCAGCGATTCGGTCAACTACACCTTCCGCGACGTGGTCTTTTCGATCCTCAATTTCAATGTGACGCTGGAGTTTGTGGACCCGGAACGGATTCACAAAGTGGAGGACCTGGTGCTGCTGCATCCGGACGTCGAGTCGGTCGAAATGTGGACCTTCAGCGGACCCAAAATTCGGCTGGCCGGGCAACCAGAAAGTGACGATGACAAGACGGCCATCTTGATGGGTTTGCCACTGCCCACCAATCTGTACGGCTACCAACTGCGTAAAGGACGTTGGCTATCGCCCGAAGATACCTATGCCGTGGTGGTCAATGAGAAGCTGGCCGGCGATGCCGGCGTTACCGTCGGCGATTGGGTGACGCTCGACTTCGGTGTCAAGGGTGAATCCGATTGGCTGGTGGTCGGCGAGGTATTCGATCCGATTATGACTACCGTCGTGCTGGCCCCGCGCGAGCCGGTGTTGATCGAGTTGGGGCAGGTTGACAAGGCCAGTACGTTGTGGGTTCAGACGGTGCGCAAGGACCCGGCCGGCGAAGAAGAGGCAGCCGAATCGCTGCGCCAATACCTGGATGCCAACCACTACGACCTGATGACCGGCTCGGCTTTCGGCCCGTTGGGTGATACCGCTTCAGGGGTAGCGTCCTTTATCGTCGGCCAGTTCACCTTCATCATCATCCTGCTGCTGGTTATGGCCGTCGTCATCGGCGTCGTCGGCAGTATCGCGCTCAGCGGCGTGTTGTCGCTCAATATCCGCGAACGCAGCCGCGAAATCGGCGTTATGCGTGCCATCGGCGCCTCGTCGTCGGTGGTCTCCGGCACCGCCATCGGCGAAGGCCTGATCCTGGGCTGGCTGAGCTGGCTAATCGCCCTGCCGTTCAGTATTCCGGCCAGTATGCTCATGACGTCGGCGCTGTCATCTATGCTCGGCCTGACCCTGCTTTACCACTACACGCCGCGCGGCGGCTTGATCTGGTTCGTCGCCATCACCGTGCTCTCCGTCGCTGCCAGTTGGTTACCCGCCCGGCGGGCCAGTAACATCAGCGTGCGCGAGAGCCTGGCATACCAATAACACACTCCGGGAGGATCTATGCTCACCATCGAAGAAGCGCGCGTATTCTACGCCGACGTCACCGACACCACTCACGATTTCAATCACGTCATGCGCGTTTACCACCTGGCCGAGCGCATCGGGAAAGCCGAAGGGGCCGACATGCGGGTGGTGCGCACTGCCTGCCTGCTGCACGACATCGCCCGCGCCGACCAGACCGCCGGCCGCATCCGCAACCACGCTGCCGAAGGCGCCCGGCGGGCCAAGGAGATCCTGGCCGGCCAGCCGCCCGAGTTCGTCGACGCCGTGGTGCATGCCATCGACGCCCATTCCTTCCGCAATCACCACGCCGAACCGCAGACTTTGGAGGCCAAGGTGCTGTACGACGCCGACAAGTTGGATGCCATCGGTGCCATCGGCGTGGCGCGCGCGTTTACCTTTGGTGGCAGCAAAGGACGCAACCTCTGGGCGCCGCTGGACTCCGAGGAGCACACCGCCTACAAGGAGTGGGACGTCAAGCTGCGCAAGATTAAGGACCACCTGCTCACCGAGACGGGGCGGGCCTTCGCTCTTGAGCGTGACGCCTTTATGACCGAGTTCTTCGAGCGGCTGGCGCTGGAGGTTGACGGCAGTTTGTAGGTACCGGCCTTCTACGGGGTGAGCACCGGCTTTCCAACGGACAAGCACCGGTTTCGCACGGAGTAAGCGCCAGCTTTGTGATGGCAAAGCCCTTCAATCAGGGCTGTTTGTGTGGTATACTGGGACCGTCCCGGTTAAGTCGCTTCAAGAACCGGGAATCTGTCACCCGTTTGAAAGTGTGGTACCATTTTAGAGGAGAAGCCAAATGAAAGTTAAGACCAATCTCAAGGCCGGCGGCGCCGGATATGCTTGTACCACCGATTCTGACTGCCCCAGCGGCGGTAAATGCGAGGTTGTGTGGAACAAGCAGGGCATGTGCGCCTTTTCGTAAGGTCAAATCGGGCCGGTCAAAAGACCGGCCCGTCTCTCCATCAACCATCCTAGCTGTGTAGGCTGTATTTCCATTCCGGAACTTGATTGCCCCTTAGACGGCATCATCCGTGCTCTGGCAGGGAGGGTTGTTCGTTGCCAGGGCATTATTAGGGTCTATTCCGTTACACTAACCTCAGGGCCGTCCGATTTGTGCTTGGGGAGGAAGACGATGTCACCGGTTACCTTACGCTACTTGATTGCCGGCGTCCTGCTCGCCCACGGGGTCGGCCACGTGATGGGCTTGATGCCGGCCCTGCGTCTCGGCAAGGCTGAAGGCTGGTCCAGCCATTCCTGGCTTTTGACACCACTGCTGGGCGACGGGGCAGCGCGAGCTGTGAGCTTTGTGCTCTTTTTCGTCGCTATGATCGGGTTCTTGCTGGCCGGTCTGGGGGTGCTGGGTTGGGGTGTGTCCATCGACTGGTGGCGCACGGCGGCCCTTCTCTCGGCCATCGTCTCCCTGGTTGCACTGGCGCTGTTTTGGCACGCCCTTGTCGCCTTTTTTCCCAACAAGCTGGGCGCCATCGCCGTCAACCTGGCCGTCCTGGTAGGTCTGTTGTGGTTCCAGTTTCCAACTCAGGCCGCTATTGGGTTTTAGGCAAGGGCGATTGGACCGGCCAGAGCTTGACTGCGAAGCAGGTCGGTGAGAGACCGCTTACGCAATATCTTAATAGGCGTATGTAATCAGGTATCGTTTAGGTTTTTTGCGGGTGGAAGATCTTCCACCCGCAAAAAACCTAAATAGAGATAAGACCGGGCGCTGACTCCCTTGCCATCTGCAAAGAAAATGTAATAGACCTACTGGCTGGTCCTGATCGGTTGGGCACTCCGTCGCAGAATCCATGCCACACTGGCGAGACAGCAACTGACCGTGGCGCAACCGGATGATTCTTAGTCAACGGCGTGGAGATAACACTTTTGGGCGATGATTCCATTACTATCAGTCACGGCCTGACCGAATCGCACTACCTGGCAGCAGCCGAGATCATGTACGATGCCTTCGACCGTAAAATGGGACCGGTTTTTGGTGACCGGGAGCGCGGCATCGCCGTCTTGGCCGTCAGCCTCCACCCGGCCCACCTGCTGGCCGCCTGGCGCGGGGACGAACTGGCCGGCATTGCCGGTTTTAAGTACGCCGGCAACTGCTTTCAAAACCCTCGCCTGGGACATTTTGTCCAGGCTTACGGTCTGCCGGCGGGCTTGCCACGTTTCTTGCTGCTGGCTCTGATCGATTGGCCGGCGCCGCCCGGCCGCTTCCTGCTCGATACACTGGCAGTGACCGCCGCCGCCCGCGGCCAGGGCGTGGGTACCCGCCTGCTGCAGGCTACCTTCGATTTTGCCCGCCGGCGCGATTTCGACAGCGTCTGGCTGGACGTGGTCGATACCAACCCCCGCGCTTACCAACTCTATCTACGGCATGGCTTTCGTCCGGTACGCACTCAGCGCCACCCCATCCTCGGCCCGCTGATGGATTTTCACAGCGCCACCACGATGGTCAAACCACTCTAATGCCGGCAACTCGCAAATTGGTCTTGCCTCCCTGTTGCATCAATCGTAGAATGAAATCGTAAAAGGATTCTGGCGGTCGTTAACGATATAGGCCGGGTTCAAATCCCG
>CAZHBM010000030.1:0-16980 GCA_964529945.1 uncultured Anaerolineales bacterium
GTACGAGCCGGTCTTCGGATCGCAGGCCCGCTCGAAGGACCACACGAAGTCCTCGGCCGTGACCGTTTTCCCGTCGTGGAAGGTGGCGTTCGGCCGCAGGTAGAAGGTGTAGACGGTGTCACCGTTGCTGATGTCCCATGTCTCGGCCAGGTCGGGAATCAGGTTTAGATCGCGATCGAAGCCCACCAAACCGCTGAACATCTCCACGATGTACTCGGCCGAGGTCGCATCGCCGCTCAATTGAGGGTCCAGCGTCGGGGGCAGGCCGCCCAAAACGGTCAGCTCCTGGGCAGAGCTCAGCACGCGGGTTGGCGTTTCAGTCGGCAACGCCGGCGTCTTGGGTGCTTCAAGCGTCAGAGGACTGGCCGGCGTGATCTGTTCCACAACGACCGGCGCCTGGTCGCCGATGATTTCGCGCACGCTTAGCAAGTGGCTGCCACCGTACAGGCCGGCGATACAGGTGACAACCAGGCACAAAACCAGAACGACCGCTAATAGCGGGATCCACCGTTTCTCACCCATAATTACACCCCCTCACCTTTTCCATGCGTCGTTTCCAACATATTCCCGAGTAATCACGATCACGACAGTCTCACCATCGAGTTGGCTGTGCCGGGGCATAGGACAAATATGAACTTGATACACAATGGACAACGAACCGGCACAGATTGCGTGCCGGTCACCGATACGTATCGGTCATATCTGAGCACCGGAGGATAGACCTTCTTAATAATAACACGTGCGCTATTCTAGGTGCAAAAAAGGGAAAAGTCAAGCCGGTTCAGAATCTGGACCCCCCTCGTCAAGCGGCAAAGAGAACAGAAAAGTGGAGCCGCGCCCTGGGCTGCTCTCCACCCACACCCGCCCGCCGTGAGCCTGAATCACCGAACGGACCAGGAACAGGCCCAACCCGGCGCCGGCCGTCTGGCGCGTCAGGCTGTTGTCCACACGGTTGAAGCGTTCGAATATCCGCTCGTGTTCCGTGGTCGGAATGCCGATGCCTTCGTCGCTCACAAAGACGACCACCTGGTCATCTTCGCGACGGCCGCCAACCTGAATCAACCCTCCCTCAGGCGAATACTTGATGGCATTGCCGATCAGGTTGCTCAACACCTCCCGGATGCGTTCATAATCACCCATGACCGGTGGAAAATCGGATGGAAAATCGACCGAAAAATTGTGGCGCGGCGACTGGCCGCGTAATTTTTCAATCGCCCGCTGGGCCATCGATGGGATGTCCAGGTAGGAAAACTGTAGTTTTAACCCCCCGGCCTGCAAGCGGCTGGCGTCGAGCAGGTTACTGATCAGCGTATTCAGTTTGTCCGCCTCTTCCTCAATTACGGACAACCCTTCGGCCAACGTGTCGGGGTCCCAGGCCGCATCCTGGCGCGCCAGGGTGCTGGCGTAGCCCTTGATGATGCTGACCGGCGTCTTCAACTCGTGCGAAATCACCGACAGCAGCGTGTTTTTCATCTCCTCGGCGTCGCGCAGAGCACTGATATCGCGCACATTGCCGATGACGCTGATCACGTTGCCGTCATCGTCGTATTGCGGGCTATAGTTGTCGGCCACAGCCACCCGTACGCCGTCCGCCCGGCGCGTTTCGCCCTCGACGTACAGTCTGCCGTCCGGCGGCGGTTTCACCAGCGGGCAGGCCGTCCGGCAAATGCTCACCCCCTGCTGGTTTTTCAGGTCAAGGACGTCATAACAGTAGCCGCCAATCGCATCTTCGGGCAATATGCCGGTCATACCCGTCAGCGCCCGGTTCCAGGTATGAATAATTCTGTCCGGCCCGAGGATCATCACCCCATCGCCGCTGTTCTCGATAATTGCGTCCAGTCGGGCGCGCTCGTTGTTGACCTGTTGGTACAGCCGGGCGTTGTGCACCGCGATGGCGGCCTGGTTGGCAAAATCGGCCAACACTTTGCGGTCGTCTTGATTGAAGTCAACGCCCCGCGAGCGGAAGATGAAGACAAACCCGGTCACCTCATCCTCAAACAGCATCGGCAACGCCACCACCTGGCGCAGGGCCACGCCCGCCGCCGCCGAGGCCAGGTTCAGGCGAACGGAAAGATCGGGGATGCGCCAGTCTTTCGCGTCCGGTTTGGCAGGCAGGTCGGCCCACAGTGGTTCGAGCAGGTTAATGGCCTGGACCGGAAGCCCATAGCTGGCCCGGGCGTCGTACGAGCCGTCGCGCCGCCTCAACACGATCAGCCCTACCTGCCCGCTGAGGATTTCCACCGCACTTTCCAGGATCAAGCGCAGTACGGATGGCAGTTCCAGCCGGGCCGTCAGCGCCCGGCTGATGTCCAGCAAATACTCGCGTTGGCGGAGCTTGTAGTCTGGAAACATTTGCGTCCCTTCCCAAGCGGCCGTTACGTTGGCCGCACACTCTCCAAAGCAGCGAGGATCGCCGCGTGAAGCCGCCCGTTGGAGACGACGACGCCCCGATTGCGGACCAGTTTTCTGCCCTGGCCAAAGTCCAGGTCCTTTCCCGACGCGTCTGTCACCCGGCCGCCGGCCTCCTCAACCACCACCGCCCCGGCGGCGTGGTCCCAAATCCGCTCCCGGTAGTCAGGGCTGCTGGGAGATGGCAGGCGCAGATAAATGCTGGCATCCCCGCGGGCCACGACCGCATATTTGGCCTGGCTGTCCAGGCGCACCGGCCGGCTGGTGATACCCAGGACGGATGCGATTCGCTGGTGGGTCTCGTGATCGGCGTGGCCGCTTTCGACGCTCTCAACGAATCGAATCCCGGCCCCCTGGTCGTCCTGATTGACCCGCACGCGGTTTGCCTGCCGGCCGGCGATGGGCAACCCGAAAGCACCCTGCCCGCGCGCGGCCAGATACAGCATCCCGATTTCGGCCTGTGGATCGTCCAAGTCGGCCGGCAGGTTGGGACAGGCCAGGAAACCCAATTGGACCTGGCCGTCTTCGATCAAGGCCAGCGCGATGGCATATTGTTCCCGTCGCAGGAAGCCGGCCGTGCCGTCGATGGGGTCCAGAGTCCAGAAACGTCCCGCCGGCGCAGCGTTGCCCAGCTCGATCCAATCACAAACCTCTTCCGGGCTTGTTTGCGGCATGGCCAGACCCACGAAGCGCGTCACCTGCGCCAACATGGGGCCTTCGGCCCGCAGGTCGCTGGACGTCTCTTCGGCCACAACCGGTATTTCGGGCAAAGATTGGCTCAGAAGCCTGCAAATCACCGCTTGCGAGGCGTAGTCGGCCACGGTGACCGGCGAGCGATCGGCTTTCTCTTTGGCCAACGGCGCCACCAGGTCGTTTTGAATGGCCCGGCAAACGGCTGCAGCACTCTGGATGGCTTGCAGTGCAACTTCGGCGTACGGGTGATCGATGCCGGCCTCGGACAGTAAGCGGCCAGCCGGGGGGTTGTCTTGTTCTTTCAGTGTTGCTCTTCCCTTCTCCGAGGAAACTGGCACGTGTCCCCGGTCGTCTGCTGATGCCGGATTATAACATCTTGCCCACCGGTTGTCTAAGCAATCAGTCTGCCGACTGGACCAAGCGTCTGTGTACGTATGGCGGATGCGCGTATGTGACCGGCAAACGTATGGCACGGGATGCGTTTACCTGTGCGGCGGTTGACCTTGACGACGAAAAAAGCTATAATTTCTGCAATCGGTAGACTTGGGCTCCTCTATGCGGCTCGCCACCAGCGGACCGGTCTCGTGGAGACTGTTTGGCCCCGGCTACGTATGCGCACCATTGTTAAGTCTGATCTTGTAGAAGAGGCTCCTTAGATTTGGAAACATCGAGCTGGCCTTCAGAGGCAAAAGGGAAGAGCCACAGAGCGGAAGTTGAAAGTGGTGTCCTACCTCGCGGCGTAGAACTCCAGGAACGTTACGAGATCATCAAGGTGCTTGGACAGGGCGGCATGGGCGCCGTCTACCAGGCGCGTGACAAGCATTTTCGCGGCACCACCCGGCTGTGCGCCTTGAAGGAAATGGTCAGCCTGACGCGCGATCCCAAGGTCCTGCGGGTTGCGCTGCAGAACTTCGAGCGCGAGGCCAACATCCTGGCCAGCCTGAATCATCCGTCAATCCCCAAAATCTACGATTACTTCAGTGAAGGCATCCGCAACTATCTGGTGCTTGAGTTCATCAACGGGCTGGACCTGGAAACAGTCCTGGAAAACACCGGCGCGACGTTTCCGGTAAATCGGGTGGTCGAGTGGGCAATACAGATATGTGACGTCCTCTCCTATCTGCACCGCCAACAACCGGCCATCGTCTTTCGCGACATGAAGCCCTCCAACATCATGGTCCGCCCCCCGAACGAGATCGTGCTGATCGACTTCGGCATTGCCCGCGTCTTCAGCGGAGATCAGAAAGGGACTATGATCGGCACCGAGGGATACTCGCCGCCGGAACAGTACCGCGGGGTTGCCAGCCCCCAGGGTGACATCTACGCCTTGGGCGCCACACTGCACCACCTGCTCACCCTGCGCGACCCACGGGCACATCCGCCCTTCACCTTTGACGAAATCCCGGTCCGTGAGATGAACGCTGAGATTTCGCCGGAACTGGCGGCGATAGTGGAAAAGATGCTCGCCTACGATCCCGCCAGCCGGTTCGGCTCGGCCGAGGACTTGAAAGAAGCCCTGTATGCCACCCTTCAGGAGACGGGCACGGGACCACGGACAGTCCGGCTCTCGGCATCCGATCTGGCCGAGACACGAGATGCCACCGACCTGACACGGACAATGTCCGACGTCGCCGCCTCGCGCATCCAGCCAATCTGGCGCTTCAAATGTGAAGACGAGATACGCTCGTCACCGGTCGTGGCCGACGACGTCGTGTACATCGGTTCGTACGACAACAATCTGTACGCCATTGACGCGGAAACCGGCCAGTACCGCTGGAAGTATGCCACCGAGGGTGGCATTCCGGCGTCACCCTGCGTCTGGAAGGACCGGGTCCTGATCGGGTCGGAGGATCGCCTGCTGTATGCCGTTTCCACCCACACCGGCCGCATCCTGTGGACCTGCCCGACCCAAGGGCGCATCCGGTCGAGCGCCAAGGTTGAATTTGAACACGCCTTTTTCGGTTCGGACGACCATCACCTGTACGCGGTCAACGCCCGCGACGGCCGTCAGGTGTGGGCCTTCGAGGCCGAGGATCACATCCGCTCTTCTCCGGCCGTAGGCGGCGAGATCGTCTATGTCGGCAGTGAGGATCACCATCTCTACGCCCTTGATATGCAGTCCGGCAATCAGAAATGGCGCTTTAGAGCCAATCAAGCTGTGACTTCCAGCCCGCTGTTGTACGAAGGCCTGGTCGTCTTCGGCTCTTCGGACTGGACGATCTACGCGCTGGACGAGACTTCGGGCTGGTCGGTTTGGCGCTTTCGAACCGGGCAGGCGGTTATTGGCTCTCCCAATGCGGCCGACGGCTTGCTCTACGTCGGCTCGGCGGATGGCTTTTTGTACGCGGTCGACGCCGGCAACGGCCGCCAGGTGTGGAAGTTCGACGCCGGTTCCCAGGTCATCTCCAAGCCGGCCATCCACGGGAGCTCGGTCTACATCGGCACGGTCGCCGGAGACGTCGTCTGTGTAGGCGCGCGCAGCGGAAAAGAGAAGTGGCGCTATGCCGCAGGCGGAGCGGTCACCTCGTCACCCTTCGTGTGGCAAGATATCGTCTATGTTGGTTCCCACAATCATTACCTGTACGCGTTGCCAGCCTAGCCTGGCTCAATGGCGCAAGCCATCGGGAGGCCGAGAAATACCGTGAGTGACACCCAAGTAGCTCCACAGCCGAAACGTCCGCGATTCGGAGAAGCCGATACCCGCCCCACCCGTCCGCTGAAGGCCGACACCGCTCAAATGCCGATATTCGCCAACCTGGCGCCGGGGCTCACTGTTGCCGCGGGCAGCGACGTCGGACGGAAGCGCCGGCGCAA
Organism: uncultured Anaerolineales bacterium; assembly: GCA_964529945.1. Lineage (GTDB taxonomy): Bacteria > Chloroflexota > Anaerolineae > 4572-78 > NAK82 > CAZHBM01. The sequence goes on from CAZHBM010000030.1 coordinate 5,917, forward strand.
CGAAGATGCCTACTGGATTGCGGACACGGAGTTCTGCGGGCGGAGCGACGTTTTGCCCATCGGCATATGCGTGCTGGCCGATGGGATGGGGGGGCATGAGAAAGGCGACGTGGCCAGCACGACGGCGACGCGCATCGTGGCCGGTTATGTCACTCGCGAGTTCCTGGTGCCTTTTATCGTCAATCACGAGCAGGATACCAATCTCACGCCCATCAGCGAGGTGCTCGTACGCGCCATCGAAACGGCCAACGTGATCGTTTCCCGACAGGCGCCCAATAGCGGCACAACCCTGACAGTTGCCCTGGTGCTGACCAACCGCGTCTATCTGGCCCACGTGGGAGATACCCGGGCTTATGTGTTGAGCCAGGGGGCTTTGAGACAGATCACCCAGGACCATTCGCTGAAGGCCCAGATCGAAGCCCGGGTCAAGACCGATCCCAACGTGGACACGTTGCAGGTGAATCGCAACATCCTTTACAAGGCGTTGGGGCAGGAACAATCGGTCGAGGTCGATACCTATTTGCACGATCTTCCACCCGCCAGTTGCCTGCTGATGTGTACCGACGGTCTGTGGGACAAAGTGCCCGAGGGCGAAATATTGGACACCATGTGCGAGGCCTCAACCCCGGCGGCGGCGGTACAACAACTCATTGACAAAGCCAACCAAACCGGCGGAGATGACAACATCACCGCCATTCTGGTCGCCCGCGGCCCTGCGTCGTGACTGGCCCGCACGCAACGTCCGATGCCGGATCTGGCCGGTAATCCGGTGCCGATTTGCCCAGCAACCGGGCGGAAGGTGGATGGATACGGAGAGACCAGCCGGATGCCATCGTCTTCCGTATTGATCTGCTAGGGAGGCTTAACCTTTATGAGATGTCCCTATTGCCACGCCAATAATGCGGAAGATACGTCATTCTGTTCCGAGTGCGGGACCTATTTGCTGGGAGACGAGCAGGGAACCACCGGCATATTGACTCCTTCTCGAAGTGTCTTGGGGGATCGACAGGACGACCTCGAACGCGCGGATGGGTTCGAGAACAGCTTGATCCGGCTGCGTATGCACATCGCCGGTAGCGACCGGCACCTGGAATTCACCGTCAGCAGCGGCCGCGAGCTGTTGATCGGCCGCAACGACGCCGGCAGTAACATTTTCCCGGATGTGGACCTGTCATCCGATGATGCCCACGAGAAGGGCGTATCCCGGCGTCACGCCCGTATCGTCGAGCGCAGGGGAATCCTGGTGGTGGAGGACCTGGGCAGCATCAACGGCACCAGCATCAATACCAAGCGCCTTCCGCCCTATCTGCCGGGAAAGCTCAGCGACGGCGACCAATTGCAGATCGGAAAAATCGTCTTCAAGGTCAGAATTGACCGCCTGCCCCCGGGCACAGGGCAACTGGCCGATCAATAGACCTCCAAATCCTTTCCCGAAACCACCGGACCTGAGTACTCTTCCCCGATCTCAGCCAGAAGCTGCGATTCGGGCACTCCCCACAGCAGTTGATGGTACAATACCAGCAATCCCGGCCGGACGGAACTGGCTATCATCCCCAATTCCCGCGCCGAGGTGTGCACGTTGGAATGGTAGCGCTGCCACTCGGGCGGCCGGCCGGACAGTCCCTGGTTGGAATAGACCTCGTGCAGCAACACGTCACAACCGCGCGCGGCTTCGACCAGACTGTCGACCGGCCTGGTATCGCCCGAAATCACGATGACACGGTCCGGCGTGAGAAACCGGTAACCATAAGCCGGCCACGACCCGTGTTGCACGGGAAACGCCTCGACCTGCACGTCCTCGTCGACAAACACCACGCCTGCCTTTACGTCCGCCGCCTCCACCCGCCAGCCCGTCTCGTTGGCCGGCTCCAGACCGGTTATCCGCTCCTGGATGTCGCGTTCATAAGCCGCCAGCAGGTGGTCGGTCATGGTCTTCGTCCCCGGCGGGCCGAAAACCTGCAGCGGCTCTCGCCGCCCGAGTACCCACGGGGTCAGGATCAGGTCAGCGTAGCCGGCCGTGTGATCCGAGTGTAAATGGGTCACGAACGCCTTATTGAGGCGCGAGACCTCCAGCCCCTGCACGCCCATTTGAAAGGCCGCCGCCGCCCGGCGTACCACGCCGGGTCCGAAATCGACCACGTAGGCGTTTTGCCCGACCACAACGGCTACTGCCGGCCCCGAACGGTCCGGGTCGGCATTGGGCGTGCCGGTTCCCAGTAACACCACCCGGCTGTTTGTTTGTCCCACTCTTGGCCTCCTCACAGATCGTTCACCCTCGCGTCGGTCCGCCCACCGGCTGCCAGGTCTATTGGCCCATCTGCCTCAGGTAATCGCCCAGGGACGTGTCCCCCAAGTTGATGTTAATGGGTACGTCCATCACGATCGGTATGTTCGTGCTGATCGGGAAACTGTTGGTAATCGGGATTGCCAATTGCATTTGCACGGGGAACGACACCGGAAAATTTGTCTTGATAGGAATTTCGAGATCGAGATTCAAGGAGATGGTCTGAGAAATCGGTATCGACAGGGGAATCTCGGTTTGGATCGGGATGTCGCGGTTGATGGCCACGACGGTGTCCATCTGCACCGGCACATCCATCTTGATCGGGACGTCCACCATAACCGTCCCGGCCAGGGGCAACTTGACCGGCACGGCCACGGTCTGGTCGATAGACAGTACCTGGCTGATGGGAATCGTCACCCGGTCGCTGAAAGGAATATGTGTGTCCAGGGCAAAAACCTGGTTCAGCTCCATCCGGATGGGAACTTCTACGTCGGCGTTGATCGGCACCTGGACATCGATGGGGATCGATTGGTTTATCTGCGTGTCGATCGGCACCAAAAAGGTCTTGTCCAACGTCAGGTCGGTGACAATGGGAACCGTCTGGCTGACGTGCACCGTGTATGACAGTTCCGTCTGGGCCAGATCGCCGGCGGCTGTATTCAACATCGCCTGCAACCGAGCTTGCGCGCGCCACAGCAAGCCAAGTGCCAACCCGCTCAACAGCAGCGATAGCACGACCAACCCCATCAACAGCCGTTGCCGATTCTGTTCCATAGATCCCCCTCCTGTACAATGCTTACTTTTTGACCCGGACGAGTTGTACCAGGGTCACGCCAAAGATTACCACTACGACGCCGGCAATCTGTATCACCGTCAACGTTTCCCCCAGCAGCAACCACGCCAGTGCGGCGGCGCCCAGGGGGCACAGGTTGAGCAGCACGTTCATCTCCAGGGCGGTCAGCAAGCGCAAGGCATGGTGATACAGCAGGTAGCCCAAGGCAGTATTGACCAGCGCCAACCACAGCACAGCCGTCCATCCGGCAGCCGGGAAGATCGGCGGCCCCTCGAGCGGGACGGCAATCAGCATAAGCAGCCCGCCGCCGATGGCCAAAGGCAGCGCAGTGCGCGTCAGCGTGTCGATCTCACCCTCGCGGGCCAGAAATCGGGCGAATACGCCAAAAGCCGAGAAACCGATCAGGCCGATGATAACCGCAATAACACCGATTATCTCGCCGGCCGCCAAACCGGGGGAGAAAAACAGGACACCGCCCACAATACTCAACGCCACCCCAACCGCCTGCCACCTGGTCGGGATCTCGCGCAGCCAACTCAGTCCCATTACCAAAACCAGCAGAGGCGATAGGCTGCCCACAAACGAGACGGTCACCGCCGGCAGAAACTTCAAAGCGAAAAAGTAGCCCCCGTTGCCGATGGTGTAAGCACTAATCCCCACCGCCGCCAACCAGCCCCATTGGCGCAGTGAAAGGTTCCTCCACGTCTTCAGGCCCTGGCCCTTATAGAAGAGCAGCGGCAACAACAAGACGAAGCCCAAGAAGTAGCGCAATCCGGCGGCGGTAAACGGCCCGACGTGGGCCAGGCCCATCTTGGCCACCACGAAAGAGGAAGACCAGATGACCGTCACCACCAACCCTTCCAATAGTGGAACGGGTTCCACCGTTTTGCTCTCGGCTTTGCGAACAAATGTCTGCATCAGCTGTCTTGTCCTACCTGTCGAGATTGGGCGGCCACGTAGGGTGCCGCCGGTATGCGAAAATCTGCACCAGCTGCCCCACGTTCGTCTGGCCGGGCGCCATAAGCTCGACCTCATCCAACGTGAACAGGGCAACCTCGAAACCCGGTTTCGGGGACAAGGGCGCCTCGTCCGCGGGGGCGTCGCATTCGAATAGCAGCCGATAGGCCGGGCGTCGCAATACTTGCCCTTCGCCAATGTCTCCCGGCTCGGCTTCGGTAAAAGCCAGCAACCGGGTCACACTGACCGTCAGGCCGCAGGCTTCCTGAACCTGCAACAAAGCATTTTCACTGGGCGAACGCTCGGTCGCCGCCCAGCCTCCCGGCAATTTCCACAGCGACTCATCGGCCCGGCGCAGCAATAACAACCGTTCGCCCCGGAAAACCGCCGACTGGACGGCCACGGCCGGCGTGGCATATCCCGCACCGCCAAAAACGAGGTCGGAAACCTCGCCAACGTCTCGCCCTGTGCCCGCCGCGATCATCTGTGCCGCCAGCCGCCCCAATTCCAGGTAGGGCGCCCTCTCGCGGGCGTCGCCGGCAAAGGTCAGTCCGTTTTGAGATATCGCCTGCAGACGAAAAGCCCAGTCCCACCAACGCGTTGGTTTGTCCATCCGCCTTCCCGAGCTCACAGGGCCAATTTTGGACCGCGCAGGCGCACCTCACCCTGGGGGCCGGTGCGCTGCCGGGGCTTACTCCGGGCCGCAGCTTGCCCGTCAGCCACAAGTACACGAGTATAGCACAGGTGACGGTCCAGTTCAATCGCTATAGCGCAGGAGGATGTCCCATCTTCTTCGTAGACGGCTACGTGAGCCGCCGGCCGGTTTTGTCTATTCGTACTACTTGATTGTATGCGCTCAAAAGAACATTGTGTGAGCCGTCTCTCACGAGCCTACTTCACAGCCAGGCCTTGGTTCGATCCAATTTCTCCTGCAAAAGGCTCGAGACAGACCCGCAGTGCCACGAAACAAAAACGGGCGACCTCACCAACGTGAGGTCGCCGTCCAGTTGTATGTTGATATTCAATTTCTACCCGATGGAAATTCGACTACGGACAAATACTCAGCCCGGCATAATTGGGATTCGTTTCGCACTCCGTGACGTAGGGGTCACTGTAGCCGATCGATTGCCCCGGATAATCGGTCGGCGTGCTGGCCTCGTGATAATCCGTATAGGTCGGATAGCTGGGCGTGCTATAACTGTTGTATGGATAATACGTGAAATTGTAGTAATGGTACACCGGATAGTAGGTCTGGCTATACCCGTAGTAGAATCCGTCGGCATATCCGTCGTAGTAACCGTAGGAATATCCCGTGTAATAGCCGTCCTGGTATCCATAGTAATAACTGTAATCGTAGGTGGTCGGCGCGTAGGTGTAGCCACTCCACCCATAATACGGTTGAGGTGACTGAGCCGCCACAACGCCGGAAACCAACAGGCACAGGGCGAGCGCCAACGCCAAAGCGATACCAATCCGCTTCATAAAGAAACCTCCAGTTTGCCGTCGAAGGCAACACTGACTATGACGTTTGCTCCCACAAGATCACACAAGGTTCGGTACCCTGCATTATAGCACAATCTCCGCCAGCGCGAAAACCACCTATGCCCGGTTTGTCCCATTTTTTTGGTGGATGATCAAGAGAACCGGCGACCGTTCTTATCTCTTATATGTCTCTTGTGGGTGGAAGGTCTTTCCCCACAAGAAATGTGAAGTCTTCCTGATCCCATGCACCGCCCAAAACATTGTGCGAGCGGTCTCTCACGAACCGACTTCGCAGCCAAATCTTGGCTCGGTCCAATTTCTCTTGCCAAAAATTTGGGACACACCCACGTCTGGCTGCCCGATTTCTTGTCTGGTGGCTGGCTGTGGTAATATCATGACAGTGCGATGAGATTCTTCGCCAGATCATCAGTGAGGTGACAGGCCAATGGCATTCACTGTAATAATCCACCTGACAGACGCAGACCCTATCCTGGCAGAAATGGAAACCTTGCCCGATTCCCACTCCAGCTACGTCCTGTGTACCAACCCCAGAGCCAGGGACGGTAGAACGCTCATATTCATAGACTCCGACTGCACTCGTTTTTTGTTTCCGTGGCAACGCGTCACCTTCATCGAAGTCTATCCCAGTGAAGAAGACCACGCCCAAATAGAAACCTTTTTCCGGGAATGAGGGCCGGCGGTTGCCGGCCCGTCCCTTTCCATGAATCTATCCCACCGCCTTCGTCTTCGTTCACCAGCTTGGACGCCACTTTCGTTGTGTCACCCCGGTGTGTCCAGGATACCTTGTGGATGGCAAAGAGCCGTCTCAAGAGTCACCAGAAACGCCCTGGATCACCCAGTTTTCCATAGAATCAGGTAGTTTTCTATTTTTATGGGTGGGAGGTCTTCCACCCATAAAAATAGAAAAGGGATTAAAACCGGCCGCCGGCTCTTCTGGCCATCCACCCAAGAATGGGACCTTCCATCGTCTTTTTGCACTTGACAATTCAGACTCGGCCGGGTAAGATAATTCGGTTGTCACGTCCAATCGGACGGTCGCAATTCGTTGCCGAAAGGCTCTGTCTGGTTCGCCGGAAGCGGGTTGCCTCCGCGTCGATTTGTAACGTGCCTTCGGCTACCTGAAGGCATGGCAGGCGGAGGCACTAAATTGATACGTATCGGCAGCAGCTATTTTGCCATACGGGTGAGCTAGCTGCTGCGTTGTTTTGAAAGGAAGTAAGACACCATGGCTACCCATCAAATCGTGCCGGCAATTTGTCCTGTGTGTAGAGCTCGTTTTATGGCACCCCTGGACACTATCCTCGATGTGGGTAAGGACCCTTCTGCCAAGGCGCGGCTGTTGCAAGGTCAGATCAACGTCACCCAATGTCCCCAGTGTGGGCAACAAGCACCTATGAAGGCGCCCTTCCTCTACCACGACCCGGCCCACGACCTGGCACTGGTATTCATGCCAAACGAACTCGGCTTACACAACGACGACCAGCAGAAGATCATCGGCGATATGACGAATACACTGATCAACAGTCTACCCGCCGAACAGCGCAAGGGATATTTGCTCACTCCGCAGCTCTTTTTGAATATGGAGAGGCTGACCGAAGAGGTCCTCAGAGCCGAAGGCGTCACGCCTGAGACGCTCGCGCGTCAGAAGGCCCGGGCGCAGCTTGTAGAGACGTTTTTGCGGGCGCGGGATGAAGACAGCCTGCGCGCCCTGGTCAAGGAACACGAGGCCGAGCTCGATTACGACTTCTTCCGTGTGATGACCGCTTCGGCCCAGGCCGCTTACCAGCAAGGTCAGGCGGAAGCGGCCCAGGCGATGCTGGGTCTCAGGAATCTGATCGCGGAATTAGCCCCCAACGGCGACGAGTACGTCGCTCAGGTCAATTCCGAGCTGGGGTTCGGAGAGACCATCACCCGGGAGAAATTGCTGGAACGTCTGCGATCCGCCGAGTCCGATGAGGCGTTTGAAGCACTCATCGCGGCCGGCCGGCCGATCCTCGACTACGAGTTTTTCCAGCACCTGACCAAGGAAATCGAAGCGGCGACCGACGATGAAACCGGAGAACAACTGAAAAAACTCCGATCGCGTATCCTTGACACAACCGCCCGCCAGGACGAGCAGGTACGTGAAGCCGTCGAATCTGCCGCCGGTCTCCTCAAGACCATCCTGCAGGCCGACGATCCCACCGGCGTCATCCGCGAGAACCTGGATAAGATCGATGACATGTTCTTCTCCGTGCTGTCGGCCAACATCCAAAGGGCACGGGAGGAAAAGCAGGAAGCAGCGGCCCAGCGGTTGGAGCAGATCGGCAACATCATTCTGCAGATGATCCAGGAAGATATGCCACAGGACGTGCGCCTGGTCAACCAGTTACTGCAGGCCAAATACCCCGAGGGGACTTTGTCCATTCTCGAAGAACACCGTGACCTGCTGGTGCCCGAAGTGGTTCAGGCCATGCAGGCCCTGGCGGAACAATTGGCGCAAAGCGGCCAAGCGGATGCGGCGCAACATTTGCGCCAGGTGGCCGAGCAGGCCCAGTCAATGACCGCCGCCAATCCCGCCGGCTGAGGCTGCCGGCGATAACCGAATAACACAACCAGTCTTTGTGCCGGCCAGCGGGAACTATTCTCGCTGGCCGTACTGCAACCGGTAACCGTGCCCGCGCACGGTGATGACGTATTGGTGATCCGGGTCGGCTTCGGCGATCCTCTCGCGCAGGCGACGCGCCAGCGCGTCAATGGCCTGCTCGGACACGCCGTCGGCCGCTTCCTCGGCCCACACCGCCTGGACCACGTCGTCTCTGCTCACCACCTGCCCGGCCCGCTGGTAGAGAAGTTCCAACAAGCGATACTGCGAAAGCGACAGGGGCGGCGCCAGTTCCTGGCCCGACACCCAGACGCGTTTGGCGGCCGTGTCGATCTCCAGCGAAGGCTCCTGAGACAGGTCAAATACCAGCGGCGCCGTGGCCCCGATGTCTACAAAGGTCAGTTTCGCCGCGAAGGCAATGCCGATCTCGTCACCGTCCTCCAAAAGCACCGGCCCAGTGACGGCATCCCCATTGAGGAACGTTCCATTCTTGCTCTCCAGGTCAGACAACACGTAGCCCTGGTCGGTCAGGTCGATGCGGGCATGGTGCCGCGACGCCTGCCGGTCGTTAATTATCACCTCGCAGTCGGCACCGCGACCGATGATACTTCTCGTCCCTTCCAATAGCCACTGATTTTGGAGGCTCTCGCCTTCGCGTACCAACAGCATCGCCACATCTTTTCCAACCATCATTGTCCTTCACCTCTAATCGGGCAGCCACTCGGCCGCGCTGTCGAGCCAGCGAAGGGCGCCCATCTTATGTCGCCCCCCGGCAGGGTATGTTCCATTTTCTTGGTAGAAAACCCCGCGTGAGCCGGTGGCCGGTTTTGTCTCTTCTCCATTTTTGGGGATGGAAGGCCTTCCATCCCCAAAAAAGACTACCTGATTCTACACGCTTCTCATAACATAAAGCCAGCAGTCTCTCACGAGTCTGCTTAACAGCCAAGCCTTGGCTCGGTCCAATTTCTCCAAAAAAATACTTGTGACAGTCTCCCCCAGCGGTCACCATTTGACAGAAATACGAGCATCGGTTAACCTTATTCATTGGAGGAGATCAAGGTCTCAGGGAAATTCGACTGGTCCCGGACTGCTTGCCATTAGCTTTCCCTTCCCAGACCTTGACATAGAGGATTGTGTTTAAGCTACTCAGCCCCGGGACACTCCTGTGGTCCCGTTATCGCATCATGCAATTGGTGGGCAAGGGTGGCATGGGGGCCATCTACCAGGCAGAAGACATGCGCCTGGAAGGGCGCCTCTGCGCCGTAAAAGAAATTATCCCCGAGCCCGATGTCCCCAAGGAGCGCTACGAGCAGCTCCAGGAACAATTCCATCGCGAAGCCAATATCCTGGCCCGCCTGGACCATCCCAACCTGCCCAAAGTATCCGACTATTTCGCCGAGAACGGCCGTGATTACCTGGTGATGGACTTCGTTCCTGGCAAGGACCTGCGCCAGGCGCTTGACGAAGCCATTGCCGAAGGCAATTTTCTACCACAAAAACAAGTCCTCGCCTGGGCCGACCAGCTCTGCGACGCCATCGAGTATTTACATAGCCAGGACCCGCCGGCCCTGCACCGTGATATCAAGCCGGCCAACATCAAGCTGACTCCCGCCGGCACCATCAAACTGGTCGACTTCGGCCTGGTCAAGTTGATGGTTCCCGACGATGACCGCACCGTTACCGTACTCCAAGGGCAGTGAACCGTCCAATACACCCCCCTGGAACAATATGGGGGAGAAACCGGCCATACCGACGTCCGCTCGGACATCTACTCCCTCGGAGCGACCCTATACCACCTGTTGACGGGCCAACCCCCGTTGGAGGCCAAGCAACGCTTCTTGCGTCCCAAGTCGATGGCAACCATCCGCGAACTGAATCCCGAGGTGTCAATTCAGGTCGAACAGGCCATTATGCACGCCATCGCCATGCATCCTGACGACCGGCCCGCATCGGTAGCCGACTTTCGGGCGGAACTGATGGGCAAACGGCCCATACAGTTGCCCAAGGGGCGGGAGATTACCGATTGGCTGGCCGACACAGCCGCCCCTCTCCGAGCCGGCAATATCAGTTTGTCCGTCTGGCGAGAGACCCTGTGGCAGAATCGTCTCCTGTTGGCCATTCTGGCCGTGTTGCTGGCGCTGGCCATCGGTGTAACGGCACTGCCTGCCAAACGGTCCTTTCCGGTCCACGAGTCGGACCTGGGAACGGGCACCAACACCGGCCGGATTTTCGAAAACGACCGCCACCTCGACTACTGGTTGTAAGCCTCGCGCTTCTCGCCGCTCATTCTGCCTGCCCGTGCCGTTCGGGCAGAATCCGGTCCACCTGGCTCCCCAACGCTGCGAACACGATGGTCACGAACACGGGCAATACCTGGTACGGCAACCACGAGTTGACTGCCCGTGCTACGGGCGGCACACGCTCCAGGGCCAGTAACCCGGAAGCGAAAAGGATGTAGCCCAACAGTCCACCCGCCACCGCCAGCAAAGACCGGCGCACTCTGTCATTCAAGTCCCTGCCCGGTCTGCCCGGCAAGCGGTAGCTGCCCACGGCGACCAAAAGCAGGCATACCAACGATAGAAAGAAGCCGCCAAAGTTCACGGTCTTGCCCGTATCGGTCGCTTCGGGTGATACGCCGGGCGTGGCGGTAGCTGTTACGGTCGGCTCCGGCGGACGCGGCGTCGACGTGACCGTCGGTGAAGGCGACGGCCTGCGGGTGGGCGTCGAGGTCGGCGTCGATGTCGCGGTGGCCGTCGACGTCGGACGATCGAACCCCACCTCCACCGGTCCGGTTTCTGGAATGGTCACGATCAGGCGCACTGAGCGCTGCGCCGTATCGCTGGCCGCAGTGATCTGCCACGTGCCGGCCCGATCCAAATTAAAAGTGGTCGCCGCGATGCCGTCCACCGTCGTGACCGCCGGCAATCTTGCCTCCAAAGCCTG
>CAZHBM010000031.1:0-16933 GCA_964529945.1 uncultured Anaerolineales bacterium
GGGTTACGGTCAACCGGGAATTCTGATCCCTTGACAGTCACTTGCCTTCGGTGTAAAATTTTGGGCACCCTATTACGAGGTCAATTATGGGAAAACCATTCAATTATGGCGGTCAGGCGATCATTGAAGGCGTGATGATGCGCGGGGCAAAAAAAATGTGCCTGGCGGTGCGTGCAGAAAGCGGCGAAATTGTCACTCACTGTGAGGATCTGAATTCCCGCATTTACGGCGGCTTCATCGCCAAAATGCCGTTTTTGCGCGGACTAACGATGCTGTGGGATTCACTGGGACTGGGCATTCGAGCGTTGATGTTTTCGGCCGATGTGGCAATGGGCGACGACGAGGCCGACTTTTCCGGACCGGTCGCATGGGGAACCATCGGCATATCCTTCGCCATTGGCATTGGCGTTTTCTTCCTGGGTCCGGTCTTGCTGGTGCGTTTGATCGATCCCTTCATCGCCTCTGCGTTCGTGAGTAACTTGATAGAAGGCGTCATCAGGCTGGTCTTCTTTTTGGTTTATATTTGGGCCATTGGCCTGATGCCGGACATCCAACGCGTATTCGGCTACCACGGCTCGGAACACAAGACCATCAACGCTTACGAAGCCGGTGAGTATCTGACGGTTGACGCCGTGAAACCCCACAGCACATCACACGTGCGCTGCGGCACGGCTTTTCTGCTGCAAGTAGCAGTCATTTCGATTTTTGTCTTTGCTCTATTAGGCCGGCCTCCTTTGGTGCTGCGCCTGGTTTCGCGTGTCGCGCTAATACCGGTCATCGCTGGTATTGCCTACGAGTTTCTAAAATTCAGTGCAGCCCACCAGAACAACTGGCTGATGCGCTTATTGGTCCAACCGGGCCTGTGGCTGCAGGGCCTGACCACCCGCGAGCCGGATGACTCTATGCTTGAAGTCGGCATCATGGCCCTGCAACAGTTGCTGGTTGAAGAAGAAATAGAAATGGTTGAAGATGTTCAGGTTGATGGTGCGGCGTTACCGGTGACGGCCGTAACGGCTGCTGAAGGATGATACGCAAAGCCTTTTTTTGTTAGTGGAGTTGCCTTATGGCGCCCGGTTCCGACAAACACAAGGCAGCCCAGTACAACGAAGAGGGTCTCCTCCACTATCGTCACTGGGAAGTGGAAGAAGCCATTGAGGCGTTCAGCAACGCTGCGACACTTGATCCGTCGGAACCAATGCACCATCTGAACCTGGCGCGGGCACGGGTACGCTTTGGAGACTACGAGGGTACGTTGCGCTCGCTGGGTGAGTTTCTGAGAACTGAGACCGACAGCGACAACGTCGAACGTTTTGAAAAGTTGTTTGGCAGCGGCATGGACGAGGTAGAAAAGCTGCTGACCAAGGTGATGACCCAGCACGACCTGCCCCTCGACATTATCGGCGCATCGATTCAGATGTGGATGGAGTTCCGTATTGCCTGGGGACGACATCCTCTGGATATCAACGACGCAGGCTGCTGGGCGGCCGCATTGGACCTGACAATTCGCAAGGTAAACTTTCGGGAGGTGCCTTTGCGCCAAATTGCCAAGTGGTACGGAACTAAACCACCGGCGGTACGCAAGCATCACCTGGAAATTGTTAATATACTTGACGTGATGCCGTGTGACTATCGTTATTTCCGGGACAACCGCCCCAACCCATTGGACAAACTGGTAGAGGCGGCTTCTATGCTAGAAGAGTTAGAGGAGCGTTTCAGGAAACTTTAGGTGTTGCCAACGGATAAAACCGGTCACCGTTTGTAATATTGGCAAGCGGCAGACAGCAGCGCACCATTCACGGCAGGCTTTATAACGGCCAACGGGGGCGTGGACACAGCCCGTCAACATGACGGGAGAGTCTCCACGCCCTCGTCTATAACCCCACCTGTTGAGGAAGTGTCGCCGGCGGCCCGTGTTTGTGGCCCACTTTGCAGGCGTGCGCAACAATATTCTGTAGGTCAGAGGAGAGTGATTATGAAAGAATACGGTACCCCCCACAGCAGCTATGGCCTGGAAAACCACGGCATCAGGAATACTGGAAACATCTATTGGAACATGCCCACCGCTGCGATCTACGAGGAAGTCATCCGCCGTGGTGAAGCAGTTCTGGCACGTGGAGGCCCGTTGGTCGTCAAGACCGGCAAACATACCGGGCGTGCCCCTAATGACAAGTTTGTGGTCAGGGAACCTTCCAGCGAGGAAAACATTTGGTGGGGAAAAGTCAACCCTCCTATGGACGCCGAAAAGTTCGACCGGCTCTACAACCGCCTGCTCGACCATTTGAAGGGTAAGGATCTCTTCGTGCAGGACCTGTATGCCGGTGCCGACCCGACTTACCAGATACCTATCCGCATCATCACCGAAAACGCAGTGTCCAGCCTGTTCTCCAGAAACCAGTTTCTGCGAGTACCGCTGGGCGAGGTGTCCGACTTCGTGCCCGAATTCACCGTGATCGCTGCCCCAGAATTTGCCGCCATTCCCGCGGTGGATGGCACTAATTCCGACGTATGCGTGTTGATCCACTTCGGTCGCAAGTTGGTGGTGATCGGCACGTCACGCTATGCCGGCGAGATCAAGAAGTCAATCTTCACCGTACTGAACTACGTATTGCCCCTCAAAGGCGTGCTGTCGATGCATTGTTCGGCCAACATCGGTGAACAGGGTGACACCGCCCTCTTCTTTGGCCTCAGTGGCACAGGCAAGACCACTCTGTCGGCCGACCCGGACCGGCACCTGATCGGCGACGACCAGCACGGGTGGAGCGACCACGGCGTTTTCAATTTCGAAGGCGGTTGTTACGCCAAGGTGATTCGCCTGTCGCCCGAAGCTGAGCCTGAAATCTTCCAGACGACCCGCACCTTTGGTACTGTCCTGGAAAACGTGATTATGGATCCGGTCACCCGCGAAATCGACCTGGACGACGCTTCAATCACCGAGAATACGCGCGGGTCGTATCCCTTGACCCAGATTCCCAATCACGTACCTTCCGGGATGGGCGGGCATCCGGCCAACATCGTCTTTCTCACGGCCGACGCCTTCGGCGTGATGCCTCCCATCTCCAAGTTGACCCCCGAACAGGCCATGTACCACTTCCTGTCGGGGTACACGGCCAAGCTGGCGGGCACGGAAAAAGGTGTGGCCGAGCCACAGGCGACCTTCAGCACCTGTTTTGGCGCCCCCTTCCTGGCTCTGCATCCCACCGTCTATGCCCACATGCTGGGCGAAAAGATCGAACGTCACAACGCGCAATGCTGGTTGCTAAATACCGGCTGGACGGGTGGTTCCTACGGAGTCGGGCAGCGGATGCAAATCGCCTACACGCGCAAAATGATTAACGCCGCCCTCAGCGGGCGGCTGCACGATGTGGTCTTTGAACCCGACCCTGTGTTCGGCGTTTTGGTGCCGACTACGTGCCCGGGTGTGCCCAGTGAGGTGTTACAGCCGCGCAATACCTGGGAAGACAAGGCCGCCTACGATCAACAGGCACGCAAACTGGCGGCTATGTTCGTCAAAAACTTTGAGACCTACGCTGACATGGCCGGACCCGAAGTGCAGGCAGCCGGGCCAAAAGTCGACTGACCCTCTATCATATTGGCGAAAGGAAAGGACCTGAGACAGCGGCCGCTGCCTCAGGTCCTTTCGATTCTTCTTCTCTTCTTCCTGTTGACGCCCTCCCAGACTCGAGTACAATAGAAGCAACTCACGTTATGACTATTAGAGCAACCGCCTGGCCAAAGCCGGGCGACAGCGCCGATCGCACTACGGTATAGAGGCACAGCCAGTATGCACGTCATTGTCACCCACGACAACGCCGATTTTGACGCCATCGCCGCCCTGTTGGGAGCTCACAAGCTCTACCAGGGAGCGGTTGCTATGATACCCCATCGTCTCAACCGCAACGTCCACGACTTTTTGCACCTCTATTGGGAGGAGTTCCCGTTCATATATCCGCAGGAGTTGCCCAAGAAGTCCATTTCGCGCATCACAGTGGTCGATAGCCAGCACATTCCCACTTTGCCTGGAATCAAGGACGACATCCAGATACAGATCATCGACCACCACACGCTGGATGCCGACCTGCCCCCGACTGCTTTGGTCACGGTCCAGGAGGTGGGCGCCTGTACTACGCTATTGGTAGAGCAAATGAAACAGCAGCACCTGGAGCCCAACGCTAACGAGGCAACGTTGCTGTTGCTGGGCATCTACGAGGACACCGGCTCCCTGACTTACGCCAACACCAC
Organism: uncultured Anaerolineales bacterium; assembly: GCA_964529945.1. Taxonomy (GTDB): domain Bacteria; phylum Chloroflexota; class Anaerolineae; order 4572-78; family NAK82; genus CAZHBM01. The sequence goes on from CAZHBM010000031.1 coordinate 4,240, forward strand.
CAGCCGCGATGTCTATGCGGCTGCCTGGCTGTTGGAACAGAAGGCATCATTGGAGGTTATTCGTCAATTTTTGCACTATCCGCTCGACCAAGAACAACGCGTGCTCTACCAGCAACTGACGGATGCGATGGAGACACACCAGATTGAGGGACACACCATCGTAATCTGTATGGCGCGGGCGGAAGGTTACGTGGAGGAGATCAGCAGCCTGGCGCACCGGTTGCGGGCATTGCTGGAACCGGATGCACTCTTCCTGCTGGTGGCGATGGAGGACCACATCCAGGTAGTCGCCCGTTCCTCGAGCCAGGATATCGACGTTGGTGAGATTACGGTTCAACTTGGAGGCGGCGGTCACAGCCGGGCGGCGGCGGCGGTCGTACGCCATACCGACCTGTCTTTGCTTCACGCCCAGTTGCTTGCCCTGCTGCAACGCGATGTTCGGCCGGCGGCCACGGTCGCCGGAATTATGTCCTACGGCGTGCACAGCCTGGCGCCCGACGACAGTGTGGCCAGGGCGGCCGAGATGATGGCTCGTTACGGCCACGAAGGTTTTCCGGTCGTCAGCGGCGACCGCATTGTAGGCGTTCTAACGCGGCGCGAGATAGATAAGGCTATGCATCATGGTCTGGAAGGCAGCGCCATCCGGCAGTTTATGCGTAAAGGCGATTTCTACGTCTCACCGGAGGATTCGGTTGAAAAACTGCAAGCCTTGATGACACAGGAAGGACTGGGGCAGGTGCCGGTGGTGGAGGATGGCCGGGTCATCGGCATCGTCACGCGCACCGACCTCATCAGTCTTTGGAGCGAGGTCCCGCGCCCTTCGCGAAGCGGGGAGATTGCGGAAAGGCTGCGCCAAATTTTTCCCGCCAAGCTGCTGGAATTGCTGCAAGAGGCCGGCCGGATCGCCGCTCAACAGGAAGCATCGCTGTTTATCGTCGGCGGTTTCGTGCGCGATCTGTTGCACCAACCCGACATGGGACTGACGCCCTACCCCGACATCGACCTGGTGGTCGAGGGTGACGCCATCGCGCTGGCGCGCCAGTTATGCCAGCGCTACGGGGGCGAGGTAAGAAGCCATCGCCGTTTCGGCACCGCCAAATGGCTTATCGACCCGGACGGACCCGGATGGCAACTACCCAATCAGGAGGCATCGGCCCAATCCAACCACCTGCCGGCCTCGCTGGACTTCGTCACCGCACGTATGGAGTTTTACGAGCACCCGTCGGCCCTGCCCGAAGTGGAACGCAGCTCCATAAAACAAGACCTGCACCGGCGCGACTTCACCATCAACACGCTGGCCATTGACCTGACTCCGGATCACTACGGCGAGTTGCTCGATTTTTACGGCGGCGAGGCCGATCTGAAACAAGGGCACATTCGGGTGCTGCACAGCCTGAGCTTCGTTGAAGATCCCACTCGTATCCTGCGCGCAGTGCGCCTGGAACAGCGAATGGGCTTTGAGATCGAACCGCGCACGGCCGAACTGCTTCACGATGCCCTCGACCTGTTAGACCGGGTCAGCGGCGAGCGCATCCACCACGAACTGGTCCTCATCTTCCGTGAACCTGCACCCGAGCCAGCTCTGCAGCGACTGAATCAGCTGGGTATCCTGCACCAGATTCAACCGGCGCTGATAGTTGATGATTGGATTATCGAGCGCCTGGTGACCTTGCGCACCGGATTGCGCAACACCCCCTGGGCAGATATGCCAATCGAGGAAGTCCATTACTGGGGAGTGTTGACCTGCCGGCTGCCGGAAACGGCCACGCGCAAGTTGGTGACCAGGTTGCGCATTCGCGGGGCCGATGCCGCCATTCTGCACCAGATCAAGATGCTGTGGCAACACATTGCCCCTCAATTGCACCAGCCGTTGCCCCCCAGCCGGATATACCGGTACCTCTCCCCCTTGGCGCCGGAAGCCCTGCTCATCGGCTGGCTGACGGTCGACGATACGACCGCCCGCGCCCAAATCGCCCAGTTCCAGCGTGAGTTACGCGGTATGGAAACGATCATCGACGGTCACTACCTGCATCACGAGTTGGGGTTGGAGCCGGGACCGGTCTACCGCAAGATACTGGACGATTTGCTGGCGGCCCGGCTGGATGGTAAGGTCGTCACCATGGCGGATGAAAAAGCCTGGGTGTCCCAATGGGCGGCGACGCACGAACTGCCGCGCCGGAAGAAAAAAAAGGGTCCCGCGGAGTAACCCAACGCGGGACCGGAAACACGCCGGCACCATCGTAGCCGGCGCTGCACGGGCCAATTGGCAATCAGCTTACAGGCCGGACGCCAACAACTGCACCGAGTTAGTAGCCAGGCGGATGAATGGCTCAGCGTACACGGCCATCAACACCACCACCACCGCCGTAGCGACCACCACCAGGCGAAGTCCACCCTCCACCCGCATCGGTTCCTCACTGGCAGCCGGCTCGAACAGCATCTGGCGCATGATCGCGTAGTAGTAATAGACTGAGATAACGCTGTTGATAATGCCAACCACAGCCAACAAAATCATCTGGCGCTGAACGGCGGCGCCGAAAACGAACAGCTTGCCCAAGAACCCGGCCGTCGGTGGGATGCCGATCAACGACAACAGGAAGATGAACATAGCCACCGCCAGGACAGGGCTGCGTCGGATCAGGCCGCCAAAAGCGCTAATCTCGGAAGATCCGCTGTCATTTTCGACGGCGATGACCACAGCAAAGGCTCCCAGGTTGGTGAACAAATAGGCCAGCAAGTAGAGCAGCAGCCCATTCAAGCCGGTCGTCCAACTACCGGCGGCCGGCGCCAGTGCCGCCAGACCGACGAGCATATAACCGGCTTGGGCGATGCTGGAGTAGGCCAGCAGGCGCTTGACGTTGGTCTGCCACAGTGCGATCAGGTTGCCGACGAACATAGTCACCATAGCCAGCCCGGCTAAGACGGCCGTCCATTCCACCTGAAAATTGGGCAACGCTGTCAGGAAGAAGCGCATCAAAATGGCAAATCCGGCGGCTTTGGGACCCACCGACAGGAAGGCCGTCACCGGTGTCGGCGCACCTTCGTAGGCATCGGGTGCCCATTGATGGAAGGGCACCAGGGCAACTTTGAACCCCAGTCCCACCAGGGAGAGGATGACGGCCGGATAGACCAACCAGTGAATGGCCACCGAACCGGACACCAGGGCGTGGGCGATGGTGGCCATGTCGGTCGAGCCGGTTGCCCCATACAGCAGCGAGAACCCGTACAGCATAATGGCCGAAGCCGTGGCCCCATAGACGAAATACTTGAGCGCGCCCTCGCTGGAACGCCGATCGTTCCGCAGGTAGCCGGTGAGCACGTAGCTCATAATGCTCAGGAATTCGATCGACAGGTAAGCCATAATCAAGTTGGTCGACGCCGAAGCCAGCATCATAGCCAGACCGGCGAACATCAACAAAACGTAGAACTCTCCGCGAGAACTAAAACGCTTGCGGACGTAGTCGGTGGCCGACAGGATAATCAGCACCAGCACCAGTACCGTGAACAGCTTGAAGAAGATGGCCAACCCATCCAGCGCCATCATCGGTGCCTGGTCGGCCCCGAAACCTTGACCGAAAGATGGATTATAGGTCAAGGCTGTCCCGGAAGCACCGGCCAGCGACGAGACGAAGATCGTCGCTGCCAATGTCAACAACACACCCGCCAGGGCAGCCCAAGGCAGCCAACGTTGACGATCCTGGTCATCGCGCCACACCATATCCAGCCCCAGAACGATCAGTGCGGCAATCGTCAAGACCCCTTCGGGTAACAGCAACAGAAGCAAATGGTTTAGCGTCAAGGTAGTTCCCCCTCGCAGCCTAGAAAACAGGGGCGAGACCGCACCGGCCAAACCGGCAAGCGGCCGGGCGGGCCGGTCACGCCGCTGATCGTGTTACAGTCCGCGCAGCAAGGCGGTGGAAGCTGTATTGATCAGATTGAGCAGCGGCGCCGGATAGACACCCACCGCCAGCATAAAAAAGAGCAATGGTGCCATCGTGATGATCTCGAAGCGGGCCATGTCCACCGAAAAAGGCCAATGCGCCGCATCGTAAATCTTGTTCCACTTCTCCTGGCTGAACTCGCCCAGGAACAGGTTCTGAATGATCTTCCACAAGATGTAGACCGCCCCTAAGATGATGGCGATGACACCGATGATGGCGTACACCGGCATAATGTGGAATGTACCCCGGAAGACCAGAAATTCACTGATGAATCCGGCCAATCCAGGCAGGCCCAGGGACGCCAATGCCGTCATTAACATGACCCCGTAATAGACCGGCAGCTTGACGCTCAAGCCGAACGCCTTCAGATCGCGGGTATGGGTGCGCTCGTAAATGACACCTACCAGGAAGAAGAGACCGCCGGTGATGATACCGTGATTAAACATCTGCAGCACAGCCCCGTTGAGAGCGATGGCCCGGCTGGTCAAAATCGGGTCGGCCGCATCTAAACTAGCTGCGGCAGCCACCAGTCCCAACATGAAGAATCCCATATGGCTGACCGACGAATAGGCGATCAGGCGCTTCAAGTCCCACTGAGCCATGCTGACCAGCGCGCCGTAGATCATACTGATCAAGGCCAAAATGCCGATGTAAGGTGCAAACTGCTTGAACAGCTGCGGGAAGAAGGGCAGCAAAATGCGCACCATACCGTACCCGCCCAGCTTGAGCATCACGCCTGCCAGCACCACCGAACCGGCCGTCGGCGCCGCCGTATGAGCATCCGGCAACCAGGTGTGGAACGGCCACAAGGGCACCTTGATGGCAAATCCCAGGAAGATGGCCCAAAATGCGGCTACAGCCAGGCCGGGGGTGGCTGCCAATGGCCCAATGGCCGGAATTTCCAGCATATTCCAGGTGCCGGTCGTCAGGTAGACGCCGATAAAAGCCAACAGCATGGCCACTGAGCCAACCAACGTGTACAGAAAGAACTTGATGGCCGAATACTGCGGGCGATCCTTGGGCTGGCCCCAGATGCCGATGAGCAAGAACATGGGCACCAATCCCACTTCCCAGAACACGTAGAAGAGCACCAGGTCCAGAGTGACAAACACGCCCAAAGTGCCGACTTCAAGCAACAGGAAGAGTGCAAAAAACTCCTTGACCCGCTTCTTAATGGTATAGGCCGAATAAAAAAGCGAAAGGGTGGTCAAGAGGGTCGTCAGGAAGACCAGCGGAATGCTGATGCCATCCACCCCCATCCGGTAATAGGCATCCAGCGTCGGAATCCAGGCTGCCTCCTCCATAAATTGCATTCCCCCGCTGCCCTGGGCGTATAATACCCAGAGCAAAATGGAAAGAATTAGAGGCACCAGGCTGATGATCACAGACAGCCACTTGATTTCTCGCTCGCGCTGGCCTGGTATCAATGTTACCAACACGGCGCCTAGCAGCGGGATGAAGACAATTAGTGTCAGGAACGGAAAGTTCATGGGAATGCTGCCTCCTAGACGTCAGAGATACAAGTACAGCCCCAGCAACATGAGCAGCGTGACGGTCACGACAAGCAAATAGTTTTGCGCCCGGCCCGTTTGGGTGAAGCGCAACCAGTTACCCAATGAACGGAAGGTGACTGCCGTCCCTTCCACAAACGTCGTGTCCACCACCGAGTGATCAAATCGCTGAGAGATGTCGGCAGCGGCACGACCGGCGGCCGCCACCAGGTTGACAAAGGGATCGATGACCCACTTATTATCGAAATTGAAGATCTGGTCGGCCAACCAAACGACCGGCCGGATGAAGACCAGGTTGTAAAACTCATCAATGTAGAACTTGTTCTTGAACAGAGTGAACACCGGTCCTAAGAAGCGCTGGAACGGCTCCACCTCACCAATTTGATAGTTACGATATAGCGCCCAGCCGGCCAACAGGCCCAGAAAGGCCACCACCGTCGAGATGCCGGCTACCCCGATGTTGAACTCTACCGTGGCGGCATTTACCACCCCGCTCATCCCGTGAATGTCACCCATAAAATGGTGCAGGGGATGATTAAAGAAAGGCGCATTGGCAAAGCCGCCCAACAGCGCAAACACCGCCAGAATCATCAACGGTACCGTCATCGTAGAGGGTGATTCGTGGGCGTGCTCGGCGGCAGCGTGGCGTGGCTTACCCCAGAAGACCAGGGCCAATTGGCGCCCCATATAGAGGGCGGTCAGCAGGGCCCCGATGGTGCCGGCGATCCACACCAGAAACCGATGATCGATGACGCCGCTCTCTTGCCAGCGCACGAAGGCTTCGGTCAGGATTTCATCCTTGCTCCAGAAGCCGGCGAAGGGCACGATGCCCACCAGGGCCAGTGTGCCGAACAGGTAAGGCCAAAAGGTGCGCGGCATACGCTGGCGCAAGCCGCCCATGGTCTTCATGTCGTTGGGGTTGAAGCCGTCCGTTTCTTCGGCCTGTGTGCCGTGCGCAACGTGGTGATGGCCGTGCTGCATACCGTGAATAACCGAGCCGGAACCCAGGAAGAGCAACGCTTTGAAGAAAGCGTGGGTCAACAGGTGTACCAGACCGGCCACAATGCTACCCAACCCCAGTCCCATCATCATGTAGCCAAGCTGGCTGATGGTAGAATAAGCCAGCACGCGTTTGATGTCGTCCTGGGCCAGGCCTATCGTAGCGCCCAATAGCGCTGTAATGGCGCCGATGATGGCCACCCATTGCAGTGCCGGCGCCGAGGAGTAATCATAGCCGGCAATGAACAGAGGCAGGGTCCGTGCCACCAGGTAAACACCGGCTGCCACCATGGTAGCAGCATGGATCAGGGCCGAGACCGGCGTCGGGCCTTCCATCGCATCCGGCAACCAGACGTGCAGCGGAAATTGGGCACTCTTGCCCACCGCACCGCCGAAAATTAGCAGTGCGATGACGGTCACCGCCGGCATACCCAACAGCGTCAGCGACTGCAAGTGCTGTAACATCTGCGGCTGGAAGATCTGGCGGAAGGTGAGTGTACCCGTATAGCTGTATACCAGGGCAATGCCGGCCAGCAGCAGCACGTCACCGATACGGGTGGTGATGAAAGCCTTGAGTCCCGCCCGGGTGGCGCGTTTCACCTGGGCGGCGTCGATGTGCTGTTCGGTGTCCTTGTTGCGGAAGGACCAGAAACTGATCAACAGGTAGGAACACAGCCCCATAATCTCCCAGGAAATGAACAGCAGCAGGAAATTGTCCGACACCACCAGTCCCAACATGCCGGCTGCAAAGAGCGAGATGTAGGCAAAGAAACGCGCGTAGCGCGGGTCTTGATTGGGCTGCCCCAGGCCCATATAGCCCTGGGAGTAGATAAAAATCATCAGGCAGACGAAGGGCACCATAAACAACATAGCTGCGGTGACACCGTCAACCGCAAACCCGATGTTGAGCACGCCGGTACCGGCCGGCAGCCAGGGAAATGACAGGTCCCAGCCTTCAACCTGCAGATGATGCCCGCCCAAAATGGTGGTCAACGTAATGCCCCAGGCAATGACCGTAGACAGCGCAATACTGGCAATGGCAAGACTGGAGCTGAGGCGGTTATTGCGGTTGGTGAAGAGGATGATCACCGCAAATGCCGCCAGCGGAATGAGTGGTACTATTGGTGTCAGGTTAAGGAAGAAACCCATGCGCTATCCCCCACATTACCAATGCATGGTATCGAAATCGTCCACAATAACGGTTTTGCGCAAACGGTAGGCCGCGATGATAATCGCCAGGCCGACCGCCGCTTCGGCTGCAGCCACAGCGATCACAAAAATCGCGAAAACCTGGCCCGTTAGGGCCTGCGGTGTAATGTAGCGCCAAAAAGCCACCAGGTTGATGTTAACCGCGTTCAGCATTAGCTCGATGCCCAGTAAGACACCAACCGCGTTCTTGCGCGAAAGGGCGCCATACAGGCCAATACAGAACAAAGCCGCGGCAGCGGTCAACCACCAGTAGAGTGGAATAGCCATAATGTTTCACTCCGATGTATCGCGGGCCAAAATCACGGCCCCAACAAGTGCAGCCAGCAACAAAACAGACACCGCCTCAAAGGGAATCATATACGGTCCGACCAAGACCTGGCCCAACCGGCTGATGGAGACGTTCGGTGCGGCCAGCGCCTGAGCGTCGGCCACCGGCCACGCGACCTGCCAGACCACAACCACCAGCACCACGAACACCAGGCCGACCACCAGGGCAGCAACCCACCATTGGTCATTGCGCTGGTGTTGGCGGGACATCATCCCTCTCGAGAGCATAATTGCAAACAGGATCAAAATGGCAATGGCGCCAATGTAAATCAGCAACTGGACGACAGCCAGGAAACCGGCATCCAGCAGCACGTAGTATCCCACCACACCCACCAGAGACAGAACCAGGAATAAGGCGCTATGGAAAAGATTTCGGCTGGAGACGACGCCGAGACCGCCGCCGATGGTCATCAGCGTAAGAATGGCAAAGACGATATAGTGCACGATTTGGTCTACGGACATAGATACCTTCCCTTATCAGCCGTCTACACCGGCAACGCCGCGCAAGGTAGCCGACCGGCTGCGGTGAGCCGCATAAGAGACCACCAACAGTGAGACAACGGCCACCACCACGTTGGCGCCCAGCAGGCCAATCCAACGCAGGACAGGACCGCTCAACACAGGCAGCTTCAGCACGAAGGCCACGGCTACCAGGGTCACCAGCCCGACTGGCACCAGGAACTTCCAACTGAAATCCATCAGGTGGTCGATGCGAATTCGGAACAACGTTCCGCGTATCCACATCATCAGAAAGATGAGAATGTTAGCCTTGATGGAGAAGTAGATAAAACCCAACACGACGCCCAAGATAGAGCCTGCACCGGCGCCCGGGCCGCGCCAACCGCCCAGGAAAAGCGTGGCGCCAACGCCGGCAGCCACGAACAGGTGCATATATTCACCGATGAAGAAGAAAGCGAACTTCATGCCGCTGTACTCGACGTGGAACCCGGCCACGATCTCACTTTCGGCTTCCATCAGGTCGAAGGGAGAGCGACCGACTTCGGCAATCGAGGCCACAAAAAAGATCAGGAAAACCAATGGCATGGTGAACAAAAAAGGCACGTCCTGAGCGGCGACAATGTCCCCCATGCGCATCGATCCGGCGACCAGCGACACGGTCAGGATTGAGAGCACCATGGGGATTTCATAGGCAACTAACTGGGCCACCAACCGGAAGGCGCTCAGCACGGCAAACTTGTTGTTGCTGGCCCAACCGGCCATCAAGATGGCCAGCTCCCCCAATCCACCCACGGCCACGACGTAGATGACTCCCATGGGCAAATCGGTCCCGATGACACCCGGCGCTACCGGCAACACGGCAAAAACCAAAAGCACCGCAATGCTTGCCAAAGCAGGTGCGATATTAAACACAATCCGGTCGGCGGTGCTGGGAGTAATATCTTCTTTGGTCAGCATCTTGATGGCATCGGCAAAGCCCTGGAGCAACCCCAGTGGGCCGGCGCGATTGGGGCCGATGCGGTCCTGAATGCGTGCCAACACCTTGCGTTCCATATACGTGTAACCCACCACCAATGCCACCGGCGCCATAAAAGAAATCACGCCTGAATAGACAACATACACTATCAGGCGTGCCACAGGCATGGGCAACTGCGGGAATATCGTCGTCAGCCAGTTGATGATCGCTTCCATTATCTTACCGCCTCAAGATCAAACAGCATACCGATTTACGGTTATCTAAAGCAGATGTTTGTTTACGCCCAACGGAGCGCTCCCTTACGCCAGGCATACACCAGAGCCAGAACGAGGATAAAGATGAAGATGACTGCCTCGACCAGTCCGAACAAGGGCAATTGATTGTAGGCAACTGCCCATGGCAGCAGGAAGACGGCCTCCACGTCGAACACAACGAAGATTAGCGCGTAAATGTAGTACTGAGCTCGAAACTGTACCCAGGCATCGCCTATCGTCTCAATGCCGCACTCATAGGTAGATTTTTTAACCGGGTTTGGTTTCTTGGGGCGAATCAGCCAGGCCATGCCGAGGCCGGCTACGGGGAGCATCACTGACAGGACCAGAAGAATGCCGACAAATACAAAATCGGAGACCACAGGCTTACCTCCTTGTAGAGATCGAGAGCGGCGCGTACGGGATGGAGAAAGGGTCGCACGGTCCCGACATCCGAGTGTACCACAAATGGACCAGAAATAGAAATTACACTCCCCAAAAAAGTGAAATCGCTCCTTCAACTTGACGGACCGGCGCGGGCCTCTCAATGTGGATTAAGACGGCCGGCTTGCCCTTGCGCCAGGCCGGCACGCATAGTGGCAACGCTCCAAAGTGACAAACCCCAAAGGTCACCCAAAGTTTCCAGCACTGGGTTGAGATCAGTCGCCGATACCTCGCACCCAAGGGGTCGCCAGCCTTCGAGGCAAGAAAGATGTTCGTTTGACAGGCCATTGATGGACGGCAGCGCTTGCCGCGACAGCGCCGGGCGAGTATCATAGACAGCACATGACTTGTGAAAATGGACCCGAACGTACTGTGATCGACCGAGCCCACCCCGCCGTGCATCCGGTTACCCGCCGCCAAACCTGGGACCAATTGGCCGCCAATCACCCTGGGGGTCATTTGCTGCAAGACTGGGATTGGGGCGAGCTCAAGGCGCGCTTTGGCTGGCAAGTCGAGCGACTGGCCGTCGTTGAGTCCGGCCGGGCATTGGCCGGCGCCCAAATCCTGTTCAAGCCTGTGCCGCCCTTCTTCAGCCTCGCCTACGTGCCCAAGGGTCCACTGCTCAACTGGTACGACTCTGCCGCGGCCACGGCGTTGCTCGAGGCTATGCACCAGCGCTGCCGCCGGCGGTGCTGTGTCTTCCTCAAGCTGGAGCCGGCGGCGGTGGACGATGAAGCCTTGCGCGCCCGAATCGTAGAGTACGGCTTCCGCCCATCCGCTTTTCCGGTGCAGCCGCCGCGCACCATTTTGGTAGACATCCGGCCTGACGAAGAAGACATTCTGGCCGATATGAAACAGAAGACGCGCTACAACATACGCCTGGCGGCCCGCAAAGGGGTGCACGTGCGCCAGGGCACGGCCGCCGACCTGCCACTCTTCTACCATCTTATGGAAATCACCGGCCAGAGGGACCAATTCGGCATTCACAGCCAGCCGTATTATCGCACCTGCTGGCAGCTTTTCGAGCCTGATCGGGCGGCACTGCTGCTGGCGGAGGTTGAAGGAGAAACCGTCGGTGGCCTGATGGTCGTGGCCCATCCACCCACGGCCTACTATCTATTTGGCGCCTCCAGCGACGCACACCGCAGCAAGATGCCCACCTATCTGCTGCAATGGGAGGCCATCCGCTGGGCCAAACGCCACGGCTGCCGAACCTACGACCTGTGGGGCGTGCCCGACATGGATGAGGCCGAGATGGAGGCCGAATTTTCCCGGCGCGGAACGACCGGTGCCCAGCTGTGGGGGGTATACCGTTTTAAACGCGGCTTCGGTGGGCAGGTGGTGCGCGATGCCGGCGCTTTCGACTACGTCTACCGGCCGGGTTTGTATTGGCTGTACGAAAAAATGATGGCCCGCCGCCGGGGAGGAGAGCCGTAATCGTGAATATTCCTCCGACCCAGACCGGCCGGGCATCCGAGCCGCCGATCCATTTGCGGCCTGTGTCCGGGCGTGCCGAGTGGGACGCCGCTCTGGAAAAATTACCCAAAGCCCACGCCCTGCAAACCTGGGATTGGGGCCAGTTTAAGCGAGACTGGGGCTGGCAGCCGGTACGGTTGTTGTTCGAGCGTGACCAAGAGCCGGTGGCGGCGGTGCAGATGCTGCAACGCCGCCTGGGGCGGACGCCGTTCGCCGTCGCCTACGTGCCCAAAGGGCCGGCTCTTGACTACACGGACCTGTCACTGCTGGAGCAGGTATTGGGTCGCCTGGAGATGGAGGCACGCCGCAGGCATTGCCTGTTTGTCAAGATCGACCCGGACGTATGGCTGGGCAGCGGTGAAAGGGCCACCCCCGGCGAGGAATCGCACCCGGTAGTGAGTACCCTCCACAGCCGCGGCTGGTCCGCCTCAGCCGAGCAGATCCAGTTCAAGAATACGGTTGTGGTCGACCTGTCGGCCGGCGAAGACATCTTGCTGGCAGACATGAAATCCAAGACGCGCTACAACGTGCGGCTGGCCGAAAGGCGCGGTGTGGAGGTGACGCAAGCCGGCGCGGATGACCTGCCGGCTTTTTTCCGCCTGTACCAGGAAACGTCCGAGCGGGACAGGTTTCTCATCCGTCCTTTCGCCTACTACCGGGACGTGTGGAGCCGTTTTCTGGCGACCGGCCGGGCGCGGCTGCTGCTGGCCCGGGTGGTCCAGGAGCCGGTGGCCGGGCTGATGTTATTCCTCTTCGCCGGCACAGCCTGGTATATGTACGGCGCTTCCAGCGCCGAGCACCGCAGCGTTATGCCCAACTATTTACTGCAATGGCAGGCCATACGGTTAGCCAAAGAGCTGGGTTGCAGTCGCTACGACATGTGGGGCGCACCCAATCATTTCCAGGAAAGCGACCCGATGTGGGGCGTGTATCGCTTCAAGACCGGATTCGGCGGCCAAACCAAACGCGGCCTGGGGGCTTACGATTTTGCCCCATCCGCCGTCGCGTATTTCGCCTATACCGTGCTTATGCCACGCCTTGTGGCCATCATGCGCCGCAGGCACCGGCCAGATATCGGCAGTTGAAGGGAGTCCATTATGA
>CAZHBM010000032.1:0-16706 GCA_964529945.1 uncultured Anaerolineales bacterium
TTGTGGGTGGAGGATCCTCGACGCACAAGAGATGCCGCTTTGACAAATCGTACGGCATTGTCTTTTCCGGCGACCGGCGTACAATAGGCAGTGCTGTACGCAATCTCGACTACAGGAGGTACCCAATCCGAATGGACTGATCCAACCGAAAGGGAAGAGAGCGCACGGCCCCAGAGCCAGAGCTTTGGGGTGACGCGGAGCAGGTTCCCCGTCGTCCGACGGGGCTAACCCGGAATGCCGATCGTTGCCGGGGAAAAGCGAGTAATCAGCGGGTGCCTGCCGGGTCCGGCCATGACCCGAGTCTTCCCTCCGGGGCCAATCCGGCCCAACCCAAGCCGTCCACAAAAGCGGCGGGCAACCGCCGCCACAACCGGCCGGCTGTGGCTTTGAACAGCGGGGTGCCGGCGTGCTACCGGCCGGCCGAATCTGCGTTTCACCTCCGGTGTGCGCCAATTCCCCGCCCGTAGGCTGCAAGACTCGAACACTCTTTGGAGGGAAACGTATGTGCGGCATCGTTGGATACGTGGGACGACAGCCAGCCGTCCCTATCGTGTTGCAAGGTCTCAAGCGCCTGGAGTATCGCGGCTACGACTCGGCCGGCATCGCTGCCGTTGAAGACGGCCGGTTGGTAGTACGCCGTGATGAGGGCAAGCTCAGTCAGTTGGAGCACCTGTTGGCCCAAGACCCCATCGGCGGCCACATTGCCATCGGCCACACCCGGTGGGCCACCCACGGCGCGCCCAACCAGACCAACGCCCATCCCCACGTCGATTGCAGCGGCGACATCGCCGTCATCCAAAACGGCATCGTGGAGAATTTCCTGACCCTGCGGGCCGAACTCAAGGCCGAGGGGCACACCTTCCACTCCGACACCGACACCGAGGTCATCCCCCACCTGATCGACCGCTACGTGAAACAAGGTCACGACCTGGCCGAGGCCTGCCGCCTGGCCTTCGGCCACATTCAGGGCGCCCACGCCATCGCCGTGCTCAGCAGCCGCCACCCGGACAGGCTGGTGGCCGCCCGCATTGGTAACGCCGGCGGCGTCATCGTCGGGTTGGGCCAGGGCGAGATGTTTCTGGCCAGCGACATCCCGGCCATCCTGGAGCACACCCGGCGGGTCTATTTCCTGGAAGACCGAGAAATGGCGGTCGTCACCGCCGCCGGAGCCGAGTTCTATTCCCTCGACGGCCGGCGACTGCACAAAGAGCCGCTCGACGTGCCTTGGGACCCAATCAGCGCCGCCAAGGGCACCCACCGCCACTTCATGCAGAAGGAAATCCTGGAACAGGCACGCTCGATCACCGACAGCCTACGCGGTCGCATCGACTTCGAAACCGGCCGTGTGCTGCTGCCCGAGGTCAATCTCTCGCCGGCCCAGGCGCGTGGATTGACCAAGGTGATCACCGTCGCCTGCGGCACCTCGGCCTACGCCGGCTTGGTGGGTAAGTTCATGATCGAGAGTCTGGCCCGCCTGCCGGTCGAGGTGGACTACGGCAGCGAGTTCCGCTACCGCGACCCGATCGTTGACGAGCGCACGCTGGTGCTATCGATCACCCAGTCGGGTGAAACGGTCGATACCCTGGCCGCCATGGAGGAAGCGCGCGCCAAGGGCGGCCGGCTGGTGACCATCGTCAACGTGCTGGGCAGCATGGCCCAGCGTGCCAGCGACGGCGCTATTATGATGCAGGCCGGCCCGGAGATCGGCGTCGCCTCGACCAAAGCCTTCACCGCCTCTCTGGTCGACCAACTGCTGCTGGCGGCCTACCTGGGCCAACAGCGCGGCACGCTGGCGGCCGAGGACAGTCGCCGGCTGGCCCAGGCGCTGGCCGAGCTGCCCGGTCTGGTGGGCAACGTGCTGGGCGAAGGCTACAACGACTACGATGAGTTGGTCAACGAATTCCACCGCCGCGAGCATTTCCTCTACCTGGGCCGGGGTATCAACTACCCGGTGGCCCTGGAGGGCGCCCTCAAACTCAAGGAGATCAGCTACATCCACGCCGAAGGCTACCCGGCCGGTGAGATGAAACACGGCCCCATCGCGCTGATCGACGAGCGCATGCCGGTGGTCACCATTGCCGTGCAGGACAATGTCTACGACAAGATGATCAGCCAGATCGAACAGGTCAAGGCCCGCGGGGGCATCATCATTGCCGTCTGCAACGAGGGCGACCAGACCGTGCGCGCCAAGGCCGACCACGTGCTGTGGGTGCCGGCCACCCACCCGCTGCTGGCGCCGGTGCTCACTGTACTGCCGCTGCAGTTGCTGGCCTATCACATGGCCGTCCGCCGCGGTTGCGACGTCGACCAGCCGCGTAACCTGGCCAAGAGCGTCACCGTCGAGTAAAGGCAGTGCTGGAGACGGTTATGGGCGGACCGGCGGGCGCCGGTCTGCCCGTATCGCCTTTTAGCCATCCGGACTGGGGGCGAAGGGGTGGTCAATTTGGTCCTACTCAGGCGGTCTCCCCATCGCTGCCCGACACCCTGACAAAGTTGTACGTGCCCAGCGCCGGCTCAATTTGCCACTGCCCGACCTCAACCCGGCCAAAGCCCCCACGATCAAGTCACCCGACCAGGACACCCGTTCTGAACAGGCCCATCAACTCGCACGGGTCTCACCGTTTAATACCGCCCGCACCACACGAACCAAGTCGCCGTAATGGTACGGCTTGGAGATGACACCGCTGAAACCGTATCGCCCAAAGTCAGCCATGATTGGGTCGTCGGCATAACCGCTGGAGACAATTGCCTTCACGTTCGGGTCGATTTCCAATAATTCCTCCAGGGCCTGCTTGCCGCCCATACCACCCACGACGTTGATATCCAGAATTACCACATCGAAAGGCCGGTCGCTGTCCAGAGCTTCGCCGTAGGCCGCCACAGCCTCTGCCCCGTCGTTGACAGCAATCGTCTCATATCCAGTCCGGGACAGCATTTGACTGGCAACGTCCAGCACGGGCTCCTGGTCATCCATCACCAGCACTTTGCCCGTATCGCGAACCAGGGATACCGGCCCGGATGCCGCAGGAGAAACTTCCTTGGAAAAGACCGGCAGGTAGACATCAAATGTGGTGCCGTTTCCTGCATCTGAGGAAGCGATGATTACACCCGAGTGGTGCCGGATGATCGAGTAGGCCGCCGCCAGACCCAGGCCGCCCATCCCATCACTGGTGAAAAAATAGGGGTCGAACACGTGGGTCAATTGGTCTTCGGACAGGCCGCCTCCCTGGTCGGTCACCGACACATTGAGGTAGCTGCCTTGCCGCAATTGCGGCAGCCAATTTGCCTCGGCCACAATATTCTTTGCCCGCACGCTGACCGTACCGCCGCGCGGCGTAACACGAACGGCGTGGAGCAACAGATTGCGCATAACTTGTTCGATTTGTCGTTCGTCCACCTCAACCGGCCACAAGACGTCAGATAACGTCAGTTGACAATGGACGCCTGTGCCTTGCTCCACTTCGCGACCGACACGTTCAATCATTTCCCTGATATGAGTCAGCTGCTTGACCGGCGCGCCTCCCCGGGAGAAGGTAAGCAATTGCTGGGACAGAGACCGGGCCCGCGCCACCGCTCTCTCCGCTTGATTGAGCAGTCCGTCGATTTCACTTCCCGGTTCGGCGACCAGCCTTGCCAGAGATACGTTACCCAGGACCGCCGTCAACGCGTTATTGAAGTCGTGGGCGATACCTCCCGCCAGGATACCTATCGCCTCCAACCTTTGTGTCTTCTGCTTCTCTTCTTCGCCACGCACCACAGCCGTAATATCGGCCGCGGTCACCAGAAGTTGCCGCGTGCCGCCTGCGTCGCCAAGCGGGGCACAATCCAGGCTGGCAGGGAAGGCGATGCCTTTCGCGCCGATGAGCTGCATTCTGTCCGACTGCTTTGTTCCAGCCTCCCATGTACGCCTGAGGAAAGTGTAAAAGTTGCCTCGGTCCTCGGCCACGACATAGTGGGCGAAGCGCTTGCCGACCAACAACGCCCGTTCTGTTTGTAGCAAACCGGCACCGGCCAAATTGACCTTACTGATCAGTCCGGCTTCGTCCATAGTGAAATAACCTACCGGCGCCAGGTCGTAGAGATCGAAGTACCGGTCTCGGGATATTTCAAGGTCCTGTTGCGTACGGCGCAACTCCTCGTTCTGGATTTCCAACTCAATCTGGTGCACCCGGAGTTCGTGCAGCACATCTTGAGTTGCCATCACAGTCTCATCCGAGGGGTTCTTCGACAACTTCCTCAGTGCTTCCTCCGCTCGCCGGCGCAAGTCGAATATCGCACCGGAATCCTCCGCCGGGTTGCTCATTTGTCACTCCTTGACTTGTGCGCCGGTCGGTAATGGACCCACGCCGGACTGCATTTCCTCAATCGCCCACAAGATCAATCGCGCCTTGCCCGCTGCCTGCCGCAACTCTCGTGCATCCAACAACCAGTGCTCGAGCTGTCCACCCACCTCGATAGAGAACCGAAAACCCCGGAAACTCGTCTGCGCCGGTAGAACAGCCGCTGTCAACGAATCTGAGCCCGCGGAAACAGGATTCTTCTCTTCGGATCGACTCTCTGGGGCATTCTGGTTACGAGGCTGTTTTTTCCCTGCGATTTTCCTTGCCTTTCCCACGCCGCCGTCGACGATCGAGGTGTCGATTGGAGATCTCAATACGAGATGTTGTACATACCTGGAGAGCAGGGTAAAGATCAGTCTCGGCTCGATACCTTGAGGCGTAATTATACCACCTGGTGGCCGATTCCGAGCTGTGTTTTCCTTATCTATTCTGCGAGGCGAAGACCGGCAGATATATCTCAAAGGTGGTGCCAGCCATCTTGTGCGACGACACGTTGATGAACCCGCCGTGCTGCACAACGATCGAGTAGGCAGACACCAATCCAAGGCCGCCCGAACCATCATCCTCAAAGAAATAAGGATCGAACAGGTGATCGATTTGCTCCTGAGACAGGCAAATCCCCTCATCTGTGACCGAAACCTTGACGTAGCTACCGGTCCGGACAGGCGGCAAGGGGTGTTTTGCGTCAATCACGCAATCCTCAGCCGTTAAACGAATCGTAGCGCCGTCAGGCGTGACACTGGCGGCGCCACGCAACAAGTAACGCAGCGCTTGCTCAATCTGCTGTTCCACACCCTCCACAGGCCACAGACTATCGGGCAACGCCAACTGCCAATCGATCGGTGACTCGCTCCGCATTTCGCCGGCCACCCGCTGCAACAAACGGCGTATATCTACTCGTTTCTTGACCGGCGTATCCTCGTCGGCAAAGACATGCAGCTGTTCGGACAGCAACTGGGCCTGCGCTGCCACCGACTGTGCCTCGCCAAGCAGTTCGTCGATCCGGCTTCCAGAATCGGCAGCCGAACGCGCCTGCGACATTTTGCTAAACGTCGCGGCCAACACGCCGTCCAAGTCGCGCGCAATGCCTCCCGCCAGGATACGGATAGCCTCCAGCCTGCGTGTTTCTTGCCGTTCCGCTTCGGCCCGCACTATGCTGCTGATGTCGGCGATAGTCACCAACATGTATTGTTTTCCGTCGACCCCCATGCTGGGTGTACATTCCAGGCTGGAATGAATGGACGTGCCATCGGCACCAACAAACCGTATTCTGCCGGTCTGTTTCGTTTCCCTTGCCCTTGCCCGGCTGAGCATGCCGTAGAAAGCTGCACGGTCCTCATCGGCTACGTAATGCGATAACGGCATGCTGATCAACAGCGAGTCCGCCGTCTGCAGCATGTCAGCACCCACCATATTGACTTTGCGAATGATTCCGACGCCATCCAGGGTGAAATAGCCTATGGGCGCCCGATGATAGAGGTCAAAATACTGGTTTCGCGACGCCTCAAGCTCCTTCTGCGCCCGACGCAATTCATGGTTTTGCAGTTCCAGTTCAATCTGGTGCACCTGTAGCTCGTGCAACACATTTTGAGAGGTCGCAACCACCTCGTCAGATGACTTATTCGCCAATTCCTCCAGCAGTTTATCGGCCCGCCAGCGCAGATCGGACAACGCGTCAGAGTCTTTCGATTCGTCAGTCAATTCTGCCTCCTTTTTTCACCTTTCAGCCGGCAACAAATTTTTGCCCGGCCGCGCTTCCTCCATTGCCAGCAGAACCAAACGCTCCTTGTCGTCCCCCTGGCGCAACTCGCGCGCATTCAACAGCCAGTGCTGGCGGCGCCCGTCTGTCTCGAACTGCAGGTCAAAATCATGAAAACTGGTTTGAGCCGGCAGGACTTCTCCTAATAACCGGCGCAAATCCGGGCTGTCCCATTGGCCGGAGCCCAAATCGTAGATGTATTGTCCGGTCACATCGTCTTCGCTCAGGCCAAACGCCTTAACAAAGGCACGGTTGACAGACTTTACGCGCAAGTGCTGGTCCATCACCAACAGCGGCTCCCGAACCGTGGACAAAATGGCCTCACCATAATCGCGGGCCGCCTGAATACGAGCGGCAATCTCACGAAGTTGCGCTTCGATCTGCATTTGGTGGCTGACGTCGACAAAAGTAATCACCACCCCATCGATCACATTGTCCTGGGTGCGATAGGGAACGATGCGGATCAAATACCAGAGGTCGTTGCGGGTCAAAACAGTGACCTCGTACGGGATCAAGGTGTCCAATACGCGTCGTGCGTCCTCGACCAGATGGTCGTAATCAACCAGGTTGGTCACGATATCTCCCATCGGCCGGCCCACGTCGCTGTCGATCAAATTGACGACGTCCGTGGTTTTCGGTGTGAATCTCTGAATTTTGAGTTTGACGTCCAGAAAGATGGTACGGATCCCGGTGGCGGTCAGCAGGTTGTTCATATCGTCATTGATCCGTGCCGCCTGGTCAATGCGCTCCCGTAGTTCGGCATTCAGTGTGGACAATTCTTCGTTCATCGACTGCGATTCTTCTTTTGACGTTTCCAACTCTTCGTTAGTGGATTGCAGTTCTTCGTTAGACGATTGCAGTTCCTCGTTTGACGCCTGCAGCTCCTCGTTTGTCGCCTGAAATTCCTCAACCGTGGCCTGCAGATACTCCTCTTTGATCTTCAGTTGGTGTTCCAACTCGGCTAGCCGATCGTCGCCATCGCCTGCAGGTGTTGGCCGTTCCTCACTATCAGTGGAATCGTCGGGTGGAATCTCACGAAATACCACCAGGATCAGGCCACGCAAGGCGGCCGGCTCATTGATCGGGCTTATGTGCAGGTCGACATGGATCTCGCCGGTGTCAGAACCCACGCGCAGGCCGGTGTAAAGCGCAACTTCATGCTTGATCGCCGCCTGGCGGATGCCGGTCATCAATTCCAGACGCAGGCCCGGGCGTGCCATTTGGTAGATGTTCAGGCTGGCCTCGCCTGTTGCCGGCTCCAGGAAGCGACCGGTATGACCATGAATGTAAACGATTTTCCCCTTGTCATCCACGACGACAGCCGGAGGTGTTGCCTGATCCAATAACAGGCTTTCGGTCAACTTCTGGATGTGCGGCTTCCTGTTGCCGGCCATTGCAGGCGCCGCAGGCATAACTACAGGCCGCGTGGCATCCAGCCGATGTTCGACCGGCGTCGCACCCGGTTTGCGCCGGAAGAGTTTGTTTTGCCTGTCAACAGCTTCGAACAGGTCCAGGTGGTCGCCTATCGACTCGGAAGTGCCCAGGAAGAGTATTCCATTCGGGTTCAACGAATAGTGAAACAATGAGATCAGCTGGCTCTGCAGTACCGGCTCCAGATAGATGAGCAGGTTGCGACAGCATATCAAATCCAGTTTGGAAAACGCGGCGTCTTGAATGACATCCTGTGTGGCAAAGACCACCATGTCTCGTATGGTACGCCGGATGCGATAGGCATCTCCTTCCTGGCGGAAGAAGCGGGCCAGCCTGTCCGGTGAAACATTCGCAGCGATCCCGTTAGGATAGATCCCGGACCGGGCAGAATCAATCGCATGACCATCAATATCCGTGGCGAATATCTGGACCCCAACCTGATCACCGAGTTCGTCGGCTGCCTCTTGGATCAGTATGGCGACCGAATAGGCTTCTTCGCCGGTAGAACAGCCGGGCACCCATGCCCGGAACGGCCGGCTGCGGCGCGGATCTTTTAGCAGAGGTATCAACGCCCTCTCTTTCAAAGACTCGAAGGCCTCCGGGTCGCGGAAAAAACTGGTCACTCCGATCAATAACTCCCGGAACAGGGCATCGATTTCCGCCAAGTTCTGCTGAAGGAAACGAATGTAGTCGTCCAACCGGTCTATCTGGTTCAACGCCATACGTCTCTCAACCCGCCGCACAATCGTGCTTCGCTTGTAACGGGAGAAGTCATGTCGGGTCTGATCACGCAAAACGATGAGTACCTTCGCCAGTGACGTTTGGGTATGTTCCGGCACAGCATTGCGGAAAGTCGCCAATGCCTGCGGTCCAGCTGCCCGCTTCAAATACGCCACCAGTTGAGCCGGCATCTCTGCCGCCGGCAGCACATAATCCACGACACCACTGGCAATGGCGCTGCGCGGCATGCCATCGTAGGCAGCCGTCTCAGGAGATTGCACCATGGCCATCCCGCCCATCCCTTTGATCTCTTTCAACCCCAGCGTACCGTCCGAACCTGTACCGGATAGTATGATACAAATGGCCCGCTCGCGCTGATCCTGGGCCAGCGAGCGGAAGAAGAAGTCAATCGGCAGGCGCAGGCCGTGCGAGGTCGTCTGTTCGATCAAGTGCAGCTTACCGTGCAGAAGGGCCATATCTCTGTTGGGAGGGATGATATAGACACAGTTGGACTGAACCTGCATGCCGTCTTCAACCTCGAATACCTGCATCTCCGTGTAACGTGCCACCAGGTCGGTCAACATGCTCTTGTGACCGGGATCCAAATGCTGCACCAGCACAAATGCCGTCCCAGAATCACTGGTGGACGGCAGGTGGGCAAAGAACTCCTCGAAAGCTGCCAGGCCACCGGCCGAGGCACCAATGCCGACAATCGGGAAATCATGCCTGTCGGCAGTCACTTGGGGCGCTCCGGTCGCCTCCGTTTGGCCGGGGACGGCCGTCGCGGATTCCGTGTCAGGGACCTGCTGGTCTATCTCTGGGGATTTGGGCCGGCCGTCGCCATCACTGTCCGGCTCTTCCTTACTGGGCATTTTTCTTACCCTCCATCGTTGCTATCCCGGACCGGGAGATTGATGAGAATTTGAATGTTTGAGGAGTGCGGGTTTTGGAGGCGACAACCGGCCTCGGATAAGCGTAAAGTAACTCTAATTATACCACAGATTGGCCCCATTTTGTATGCGAACCCGGCGGATACTTGGCCGCATCGAGCCACCGTGGCGACAGTAGGCCTATCCATACTCCGACTCCACCATAAGCAACTCAAAGCCGGCCAACCCCTATGGGCGAAGGCAACTGAATTGGAAGACGGCTGTTTCAACGGCACTACGAATGACGCTTCGTCGATCGCAGATGGGGGTTCCCACCGAGCAGGCCGGCCGGTAGTATTAACGAAGTTTTGACAGCCCCGGGTGGACATGTTAGGATGACCTTTGGATCGTCACACTATCAACTCCGGGAGAAGACTCACCTGATCCACTCCCTTATCCTCAAATCTCAGCGTGCCAAAAACCAGGAGGAAATAACATGGCTCAGAAGTTCAAGATCACTTATGCCACCATGTCGGCCGACAACGAAGACCTGCAATCAGCGATGGATGATGCCATCGTCCACGTCGAGTCGGAATGGCTGGGGACTGAAGTGCCGATGTATATCGATGGGCAGAAGGTGTTGGCCGACGAGAAGTTCGAAAACTACAGCCCGATTAACACCGGTCTAAAAATATGTACCGCCCAGAAGGGGACGATACAACAAGCACGGGACGCTGTGTCTGCCGCCCGGGCGGCCTTCGACGAGTGGCGGCGCACCCCCTGGCAGGAGCGGGTGGCTGCAATCCGGCGCGCGGCGCAGCTCATCGAGGACCGGACCTTCGAGCTGGGCGCACTGATGGTATTCGAGGTGGGCAAAAATCGGCTCGAGGCACTGGGCGAGGTGGCCGAAACGGTGGATTTGCTGCGCTATTATGCCGATTCGATGGAACGCAACAACGGCTTCATCAACGAGTTGGGCAAACTGAATCCCAATGATTCGAAGGAGCACAATTACAGCTATCTGCGTCCCTACGGTGTATGGGTGGTAATTTCGCCCTTTAACTTCCCGATGGCACTGGCGGGAGCGCCCATCGCCGCCGCTCTGGTGACCGGCAACACGGTCATTTTCAAGGGCTCGTCCGATACTCCCTTCTGCGCGTGGAAGACGGCCGAGGTGTTCGCCGAAGCCGGTTTGCCCAAAGGGGTATTCAACACCATCAGCGGCGCCGGCCGCGTGGTGGGCCAGGAGTTGCTGGAGAATCCGGAAATCAGCGGCTGGACATTCACTGGCTCGTACGACGTCGGCATGAGCGTCTATCGCACGGCAGCCAGCGGCGATTACCCGCGCCCGGCGGTGATTGAGATGGGCGGCAAGAACCCGACCATCGTCTCCAACACGGCCGACCTGATGAAGGCGGCCACCGGAGTACTGCGGGCCGCATTTGGGATGGACGGGCAGAAGTGTTCCGCCTGCTCGCGGGTCTACGTGCAAGCCCAAGTGTATGACGCCTTCAAGGAAAAATTACTGGAAATGACCCGTGCCGTCAAGATCGGTGACCCGACATGGCGCGACGTGTTTATGGGCACGGTAATCAACGAAGAGGCCTACCGGAAGTACAAGGCCTTTGTGGCCAGGGCTGAAGCCGACGGCAGGGTACTGACCGGCGGCCACGTGCTGACACGCGGGGACCTTTCCAAGGGCTATTACGTGGAGCCGACCATTGTCGAGGGTCTGCCGGAAGATCATGAACTGGTCAAGAACGAGTTGTTCTTGCCGATCCTGCACCTGGCAAAAGTGCAGACCTTGGACGAAGCGATGCGCATGGCGAACGATACATTCTACGGCTTGACGGCCGGCTTCTTTGGCGAGGACGCAGACGAGATTGCCTGGTTCTTCGACAACATCCAGGCCGGTACGACCTATGTCAACCGGGCGGCCGGCGCCACCACCGGTGCCTGGCCGGGAGTGCAGGTGTTCGGCGGCTGGAAGGGAAGCGGCTCCAGCGGCAAAGGCATTGGAGGCCTGTTCACGCTGGCGCTGTATATGCACGAGCAGAGCCGCACGATCATCGATTAGACGGCTTAAGTCCAGGAAATACAGTCTCATAAGACGAGGGGCTGCGACGGATGATTGTTTGTCCGGGCAGCCCCTCATTTTTTTAGACAAGTGTTCAATCGTCGCCGGTTGCGCGTGCCAGCTCCAGCTCCAATGCCAGCAGGCGCCCCAGCCAGGATAGTGCCCGCCCAACGGCGCCGTCGAGAGGGCGTGGGCGGTTCCAGGCTACCCACAGACCCCCCATAGGATGATCACCCGTGTCGCGAGCCAGTACCCCAGCCGCCAGGACCAACTGCTGGCCGGCGGCCTCAATTCCATCATCAGTCAGCCATGTCTGCCTCAAAGAAACCGTGATGGCATCGAGGCGGCGCTCCGCCTCCGGCTGCGCCAGCCGGTCGACGATGATCTGCGCCTGGGTGGTGGCCAGTCCGAGACAATCATGGGACCGGCAGGAACCGTCGGCGTTGACGCTAAACCAACCGGCCGCCTGGGCTTCGAGCAACACGGCGACCTGACTTAACCCGGAGGGTTGGTTGAGAGACAGTCGGGGAGCCAACAGGGCCAGGGATGCTTTGAGCGACTGGAAGGTGACAGCGTTGGGTTCGCCGGCAGCGGCGGCGACAGGATCGTTCGCCTGTGGCTCGCCGCTAGGCCGGTAGACGTAAACCTGATCGCGACCGGAACGTTTGGCCCAATAGGCAGCGACATCGGCGGCCTGCAGCAGGTCGCCGGCGGTCTCGGGCCACACGTCGGCCAGAGCCGCTATTCCGACGCTGACGGTAAGGTTTCCGGTTTGAGTGAGCGGCGCGTCGTCAGGTGCCAGATCGCGGGCGTGGGCCACCTGGACCCACAGAGATTCGGCCACCGTCTGGTGCAGGCGGCAGGCCACCCGCAGTGCGGCTTCGCGGTCAGCGCCGGGCAGGACGATGGCAAATTCGTCGCCGCCGTAGCGGGCCGGTATGTCCGAAGTACGCACGCTGGCACGAATGATATTGGCCAATTGGCGCAGGGCCTCATCGCCGGCCAGGTGGCCGTGGGCGTCATTAAGCTGTTTGAGTTGATCGAGGTCAATCAGGATGAGCGCCAGTGGGTGGCCAGACTGGACGGCGCTTTCGGTCTCCTGGGTCAGCACGCGATCCAGCATATACCGATTTGGTAGGCCGGTCAGGCTGTCAATAGTAGCCATGTGTTCCAGGCGGGCCTGAGCAGCCACCCAACGCAAACCGACGTCAATTCGCGCGCGCAGCGTGCGCAGGGCGACCGGTTTCATCAGGTAATCGTCGGCGCCCACCTGGAGGTTGTCCACCTGACTCTCACGGGTGCCATGGGCGGTGAGCATAATGATGTATAACGGGTAAAGCTCGGCATTCGCCTTAAGGGCGCGGCAGAAGCCCGTACCGTCCATTTTAGGCATCATCAGGTCGGTGACGACCACCTGAGGATGGAAGCGAACAGCCATTTGCAGGCCCTCGTCCCCGCTCAGGGCTCGTTCCACTTCGTAACCCTTTTTTGATAGGGCATATTGCAGCAGGCGAGCATAGTCGGGATCGTCGTCAACGACCAGGACTCGTGGTTTGTCGGACATTTGGTCTTCTATCTGCCTCGCTTATGATGCTTGAAACGATTTGTGCACTGTCAGTGCAGATTTAGCCAAAACGACTATGACTGCTGCAGCCGACACCGTGCTAGGGGCGCCAACCCTGGTACCCGTTGCCCTGCTCGTGCCACAACTGAACCAACTCGACGCAGGTCTGCAGCGACCGGCCCATATCCTGGACGCTGATCCACTCCATGGGTCCATGCATATTGTGACCGCCGGTAAACAGGTTGGGCGTCGGCAGGCCCATCTCGGTCAGCCGCGAGCCATCCGTGCCGCCCCGAGTAGGCTTGACGACCGGCTCAACGCCGGCGCGACGCACAGCCTCAATGGCCAGGTCGACCGGGCGCATATCCTTCTCCAGCCAGTAGCGCATATTGCGGTACTGGCGTTCGATGGTGCAGGTGATCTTGCTGCGCGGCTCCTCGGCCTGCAAACGGTCGCATATGGATTGTACCAGGTCGCGTTTTTCCTCCAACCCCTGCATTTCGAAATCGCGCAACAGCAGGCGCATTTCCATCTTGGCCGGATCACCGCTCACCCTCAGCAGGTGAATGTAACCCTGGTAGCCGTCGGTGGTTTCGGGCGTGCATTCGTCACGCGGCAGCGCCTCGGCCAGCCGCCCCCCCAGACGCAAGGCATTGACCATACGCCCTTTGGCGTCGCCGGGATGGATGGCCACACCCTCGATGCTGATGATGGCCATGTCGGCCGAGAAGGTCTCGTAGACAACTTCACCCAGCTCGGCGCCATCAACGGTGTAGGCCACGTTGGCGGCCAGGTCGGGCAGCTTGAGGTTGTCGACTCCGCGGCCGACTTCCTCATCGGGCGTGAAGCAGACGCGGACACGCCCGTGAAGCAACTCGCGATGGGCCAGCAGATATTCGGCCAGAGTCATAATGATGGCCAACCCGGCCTTGTCGTCGGCACCCAAGAGTGTCTTGCCGCTGGCGGTGATGATGTCTTCGCCTTTTTTGCCCGCCAGGTCTGGATTATCGCCAGGTGAAATGACCACTTGGGGATTGTCGGGCAGGCTGATGGGGCCGCCGGCGTAACGACGGTGCACGATGGGACGTACATCACTGCCGGAGAAGTCGGGTGCCGTGTCCACGTGGGCCAGGAAGGCCACGGTGGGGGTATCAACGTCATTGGCAGTGGCCGGCAGGGTGGCGGTCACGTAGCCGTAGGCGTCCATACGTACGTCGAGGGCACCCAACTCCTGCAATTCCTGGGCCAGAAGTTTGAGCACGTTGAGTTGCCCCGTCGTGGAAGGCACTGTGCGCGATTCGGGCCGGCTCTGGCTATCGATTTGCGCATATCGGACGAGTCGCTGCTCCAAAAGGGCCAACCATTGGGTTTGCATCGTGGCTTGCCTTCTCATCAAGCGGGAAGCAGTTGGCGCAGGCGGCTGATGCACTGCACCACGCAGCGGACGGTATGGTAGCTGATTTTCCAGGCGTGCCCGAGCGCATCGTCTATAGTATTGCCCTGCCGGTCAACGCGCTCGTACCATTCACCGCCGGCCTCCATATTGACAAAGTGATCGAAAACGAAACGGTAGACGTTCTCGAAGCCGTCCCAGTACTTCTCATCGCCCAGGAGCGCATAGGCGTCCAGCAACCCGACCAGAACCTCCGCCTGTTGCCAGAACTGTTTTTCAGTTTCGCTGGGCGGCGCAGCGAAGGGCCCTTCAACGAAAACGCCACCATACTCGCGGTCGATGCCGAATTCGAGGCAGTGGTCGCTGATTTTTCGCACCAGTTCGGCGTAGTCCTCCCGTGGTTGACCCAGAACGTCGGCGGCGTGAAGCAGCAACCAGGCAAACTCGACGTTGTGACCGTAGGAGGTGCAGTCCAGCGGCCGCGCCCGGCCGTCCTGTGGCTCGGCGTTGCGGCCCCATTCAACCTCAAACAGGATCGCCGGCAGAGGCTGAAAATCCAGGCTGAACTGCATATAGCCGGTGCCGTAAACGGGATGCAGAATCTTGGTCCGCAGCAGGTCGATGACTTCCAGCAGCCGCCGGCGATGACTGGCGGAACCGGTCATCTCGAATATATTCGTCAGGGCTTCCATCATGTGCATGTGCACGTCCATGCTCTTGCGATCGCCGCCAAACTTGCCGGGTCGTTCCGGCTGCCAGTCGGCCTGCATAATCTCGTAAAAACCGCCATAGCGGGTATCGGCCATGTTTTTGCAGATGGCGGCATAGCTGGCCTCGGCCGCCTGCCGGCCGCGCTCGTCGCCGGTAGCCAGGGCGTATTCGCTGAAGGCGTACATGGCGAAACACTGGCCGTAGCCGATTTTGTTGGCGACCGTGGGCCAACCCTGGCGGTCAGCGATCCATATCCAGCCTTCGTACTGATTGTCCCAGTAGTTGTCCAGCAGGAACTCGGCCCCCATACGGGCCAGGCGGCCGCAGGCGCCATCACCGTAGCCGGCGCGGTGCACGCTGGACATCGTGTAGAGCATACGAATTTGCATCAAAAAAGTCTTGGTAGTTTCACCGGTGGGTAACCCGTTGCGGTCGAAGTAGGTCAAAAAACCGCCGTATTCTGGATCGGGCGAGCGCTCGATCCAAAAAGGCAGCAACGTATCGTTTAGGTAATCTTCCAGGTGCGATAGTACTCGTTGGACACGAGCGGTATCAGGCATTGGTTTCTCTCCTTAACAGTGAGCCCTACTCGGGCGATGGTCGCCTCGGGAAAAAGCAGCAGACCGCACCGCGTAGTGGCTGCTGTGGCGGCAGCCAGCGTACGGGACGGCAGACGTCTGGTGAAAAAGCTGTTCTTATTATAGAATTGAGCGGCGGAATCAACAAGGCAGCGCAGAAAGAGACAAGCGTTGAAGTTACCCACCTTGAGCCAGGCGCATTTTATCAGTCGTGACAACCGTTTTCGAGCCACCGTCTGGCTGGACGGCCAGGGCGTTAGCGTCCACGTGCCTAATTCGGGCCGTCTGAAAGAACTATTGGTGCCCGGCCGGCCGGTGTGGGTGGCGCCGGCGCAGGCCGAAGGGCGCAAAACCCACTTCGACCTGCAACTGGTCGAAATGGAGTCGGGATTGGTGGCGGTAGATGCGCGCCTGCCCAACAAGTTGTTTGCCGAGGCGGTGAAATCAGGGCGTTTGCCTGACTTCGCCTATCCGGCCATTGTGCCCGAGGTCCGTACCGGACACAGCCGGCTCGATTTTCGGCTGGAGGGACCGCAAGGGGTGTGTTGGGTGGAAACCAAGTCGGTGACGTTGGTGCGCGAGGGAGAGGCGCGCTTTCCGGACGCACCCACCGGCCGCGGCACGCGTCACCTGGAGACGTTGATCACGTTGCGCCGCGAGGGCTACCCGGGGGCGATTGTGTTTGTCATTCAACGCTTGGACGCCAAATGCTTTGCCCCCAATCGCGCCACCGATCCTCTTTTCGCCGATACCTTGGCCCGGGCGATGGCGGCGGGTGTTGAGGTAATGGCGCTGCGCTGCCGGGTGTCATTGGACGAAATCGCCATTCAGGAGAACGTACCAGTTGCGCTTTGAAGCGGCTCATCAGCCGGCTGAACGGACAAGGCATTGACTATCGGAGTAGATATGGACCAGATTACTGTTTTTGGTGACATTCACGCCAATTTGCCGGCGTTGCAGGTGGTGATGGCCGACATTCAGGCTCGCGGCCTGAAGAATCAATATTGCCTGGGCGACCTGGTCGGCTACGGCACGTTTCCAGACGAAGTCGTGGAAACCATTCGGTCGGCCGGCATTCCCACGATTATGGGCAATTACGACCTGGGCGTGGGTAACAGCAGCGATGATTGCGGCTGTGCCTATCGAACCGAAGAGGACAAGGCCAGGGGCAAGCTATCCATCGCCTGGACGAATGCCCATACCACGCCGGAGAACAAGGCTTTTCTGCGCGGGTTGGCCGATAAAATTGAGCTCTAGCTGGGCG
>CAZHBM010000033.1:0-9283 GCA_964529945.1 uncultured Anaerolineales bacterium
GATGGGGCTTACGATGAGCGAGATTTCCGGCGCCATGCTTTCACGCAAACTGGACAATATCGCCAGCACGGGCGCCGACGTGGTGGTGATGTGCGAGCCGAGCTGCCTGCTCAACATTTCGTCCGGTTTGCACCGGCGCCGGTCGCCGGTGCGTGCCGTTCACATTGCCCAACTGCTGGACGGCAGGGTAAAAGACCGTGAGGGAGGTGAGTGATGGCCAACGACTCCTTTCACGCGCGTGTGAAACCGGCCTTGCAGGACGCCGTGCTGCACCGGGCATTGGATCGGGCCACCCACGGCTTTGCCGACAAGCGGCTGGTCGCCCTGACCTCTCTGACCGACCCAGACGGCCTGCGAGACTATGCGCGCCGTATTCGCGCCCACACCTTAAGCCGGCTGGATGAATACCTGGAGACCTTCGTGCAGGCAGCCGAAGCCGCCGGCGGTACAGTCCATTGGGCGGCCGCCGACGAAGATGCCCGTCGCATCGTGCTCGACCTGGCCCAAAGCCGGGGCGTTGGTCTGGCGGTCAAGTCCAAATCGATGGTCAGCGAGGAAATCCACCTCAATTCGGCCCTTGAACGCAACGGCATCCAGGTCGTGGAGAGCGACCTGGGCGAGTTCATCATCCAGTTGGCGGGCGAACACCCGTCACACATCATCGTCCCGGCCATACACAAAACCAAAGAGCAGGTCGGCCAGCTCTTTCACGAAAAATTAGGCACGCCCATGACCGATGACCCGGCGCGTATGACCGAAATGGCGCGCGAGGAACTGCGTCGCATCTTTCTTAGCGCCGACATGGGTATCAGCGGCGTCAATTTCGGCGTCGCCGAGACCGGCAGCATCTGCCTGGTGACCAACGAAGGCAACGGCCGCCTGACCACGACTCTGCCGCGTATACACGTGGCATTGATGGGCATCGAGCGCCTGGTACCGGGCCTGGATGACCTGAGCGTTATGCTCAGGCTGCTGGCCCGCAGTTCCACCGGCCAGAAACTGACCGTCTACACCAACCTGCTTACCGGGCCTCGCCGTCCGGACGAAGGCGACGGTCCCGACGAGTTGCACATCGTCCTGATCGACAACGGCCGCTCGAGTACGTTGGCCGGCCGCGACGCCGAGATTTTGTACTGTATTCGCTGTGGCGCCTGTCTCAACGTCTGCCCGGTGTATCGCGAAATCGGCGGGCACGCCTACGGTAGCGTCTACCCCGGGCCCATCGGGTCCGTGCTCAGCCCTTCCCTGTGGGGTATTCATCAATGGCCCGAGCTGGCTCACGCCTGCAGCGTTTGTGGTGCCTGCCGCGAGGCCTGCCCAATGCACATCGATCTGCCCCAGCTGCTGCTCAACAAACGCGATGAAGGCGTGCGTGCCGGTGAAAGCCCCTGGTGGCTGAAAGCCGGCATCCCGGTTTACCGGATGACGGCAACCGACGCCCGCCGTTTTCAGCTCGGCGCCCGCGTTGGGGCGTGGGTCACTCGGCTGGTCGGGCGAGACG
The DNA here is from genome assembly GCA_964529945.1 of uncultured Anaerolineales bacterium. GTDB lineage: Bacteria > Chloroflexota > Anaerolineae > 4572-78 > NAK82 > CAZHBM01. The sequence goes on from CAZHBM010000033.1 coordinate 1,502, forward strand.
GTTGGCTGCGCCGCCTGCCCGGTCCGTTGTCCGGATGGACGGACTTCCGCGACTTTCCAGCTCTCAGTTCCAAGACGTTCACACAGCAATGGCGTGAAAGGCAAGGCAGAAAATGACCTCATCCGACCAGAAAGCCTGGTCCAACGGCTCAGTCATGGAAAATGTGCGGCGTGCCCTGTCCACGGGCGTGCTGCCGGAGGCATTTGGAGAGCATCCACAAGCCTCCCAATTCGTGGCTGAGCGGGTCAATCCGGAAGCGGTCACGCCCGCCCAGGTCGAGGCCTTCGTCACCGAGGTTACGGAGCTGTCCGGCCACGTTCACCTGGCCGCCGGCCAGGCCGAGGCGGTCCGCCACCTGCTGCGACTGACGCGTGACTACCAGGTGGAAAGGATGCTGACCTGGTCGCCGGCCAGCCTGCCGCTGGCGGACGTCCTGGGCCAGTTGAGGGCAACCGGCATTCGTATGCTGCCCGGCGACCTGCCCGAAGACGCCCAAGCGCGCGACGAACTGCTGGCTTTATTTGACGGCGCCGAGATGGGCTTGACCGGCGCCCTGGCCGGCATCGTCGATAGCGGCTCGCTGGTCGTCGCCAGCGGCGCGGGACGGCCACGCCTGGCCTCCCTCTTGCCGCCGGTTCACGTAGCGTTGCTGAGGCGCAGTGACTTATGCGCCACAATGGCCGACTTTTTCGCCCATCACCCCGGCGTAACCGCCCAGAGCAGCAACCTGGTCTTTATCACCGGCCCCAGCCGCACGGCCGACATCGAGCAAACCCTTACCTTGGGTGTCCACGGCCCGCGGCAACTCCACATCATCTTGTTGCCCGATTAGGGCGGGAGGTGCCCCGGCAACTTCGTTTCACACGTCCAGTTCACCGCGCAGGACAGTGACGGCGCCGCCGCCCACCTTGACCGTTTCGATGTCTTCAGGTGGCCCGATGACTTCCACGGTGGCAATTCCCGGCCGGTCCATCCAGTGTCCCTGTTCGGCGCGGAAGGTTGGCTGCGATATCAGCCCGTAATGCCACAGGTAAGCACCCATACCACCGGTAGCCGAGCCGGTGAAAGGGTCTTCGACCAGGTCGGGCGGGGCTACGAAATGACGGGCAAAGGTGTCGCCCTGCCGGCTGACACCGCTTAGGCAGAAAACGTGCGCGCTAAAGAAGCCGGCTTCCTTGCGGAAACGGTTGAAAGCCGGGATATCGAGCTGGACCTGGCGCAATACGTCCAACTCCTTGACCGGCACCATCAATTGCGGCGTGCCCGTGCTGACAATCTGGATCGGTGTTTCCGGCAACGCCGTCTCCACCGGCAGCCCAAACAAGGGCAGCACCTGGGCAGCCGGGAACGTGGCCGTAAATTCCGGCTTAGTCTGCGACATCACCACTTGCTGCACCTTGCCATCGTGGGCGTAAATTTCCACCTTGATCGGTCCTACCTGCAACTCCAGGCTGACGGTGGTAACATCGCCGGCCAATTCCAGCCGGCCGCTGTCCACCAAGGCAAAGCCGGTGGCAATGGTAGGATGGCCGGCCAACGGGATTTCCTCCGCCGGCGTGAAATAGCGCACGCCAAAGTCGGCCACAGTCGAACGCCGCACGAAAGACGTCTCGGACAGATTCATCTCGCGGGCGATCTGCAACATTTTCCGGCTGTCCAACTCGTCGGCGTCGAACACGATGGCGCACGGGTTGCCGCCCAGCGGCTGGTCGGTGAACGCGTCAACTTGCATAAACGGATAGCGAGACATAGATCTTCTCCTGACACAATCGGCTTAAGAAGTCGGGGAACGCAGTGCCCGGTGACTGCATCAAGCCGCCAGTATACCATGCCTGGCCGTTGCCGGTCCATCGTTGGCCGTCTTTTTGAGAAGACTTCGTTCTAATACAGAAAAAGGCAGCCACCGTCGCCAGGGAAGGCGAATCCGGTGGCTGCCGGCATGGCAACGAAGTTGATTGTCGCGCGAAAGGCTAGATGAAAATAACCTGGGCGCCTTCGCTGATTTCCATAAACTCCATCGCACCCAGGACGCTCTCGACACCGTCGAACAGGTCGTCCTTGGTGAGTTTCATCATATCCATGGACATTTTGCAGGCGTACAACTTACCGCCGGCATCGACGATCATTTCCAGAAATTCGTCCACTGGCGGGAAGTCCAGCTTTTCAATTTCTTTTTTCATCATTGAGCTTGCCATTGCGGTCATGCCCGGGATGACGGCCAACAGGTTGGGTATTCCCATGCTCGGGTTCCCCAGCGGCGTCGCCTTCAAGTTGGTCATTTTGGACTTGGCCACCATGTCCAATCCCCAGAAGGTGAAGAACATGTGAACCTCAATGCCTTCCATCAACGCCGCATTGGCCAGTACCAGCCCGGGATAGGCCATGTCAAGCGTACCCTTCGAACAAATCAAGCACAGCTTACGATTCTCACCGGTTTCTGCCATCTAGATTTTCCTCCTAAATTCTTGTGAAAGCTTACTCGTACCTGCTCTACCCTAATGGGCCGTTCAGGTTTATATGCAGCCTGTCGGCTTGCCCAGTCCGGCAATGCGGGCCACCTTCTTGGCCGGTCCCTTGGGGAACAGTTGGTAGATTTCCTTGGTACTGACGCCGCCCTCTTTGGTAATTCTCCGCAACGTAGGCGGCTCGCCACGTTCCATAAAATCGTTGCGCGAAAACTCGATCACTTTCCAATGCAGCGGCGTGAGTTCGTCAATCCCCTCTTCCTTGGCCAAAGCCGCGGCGATATCCTCGTTCCACTGTGTCGGGTCAGCCATGAACCCTTCTTCGTCCATTTGTACCGTTTTGCCGGCGATTTCTCGATCTACCATGTTCGTATCCTCCCAGAAAGATTTGTCTATGAGTGATTTATGTAAACTATTTCTGGCCGTTTATTCAGCAACGGCCTTGAATGCCTGCAACGACTTGGTCAAGCCTTTGCGCAGGACCGGATCGTTCATTTGGCGCAGCAGGCCAAACAGCGATGGCGCTGCAACATCTTGCTTCTGCATCTCGGCGACTGCCTTCTGCAGTTTGTCCACCATTTCCGGCTGAGACAGCTCTTTCAGCATTTCGAGCATCGGCACAACCGTCTGGCGCATCCGCTCCAGGTCTTCTTGATCGAATGAGGTGATCACATCGTCGCCAATGTTCAGCATCGTCTGCAAGAAGACGAAGTATCCTTTGCGCTCCATCTCATCCAGGCGGTTCATTGCCGTCAGGAAGACGCTGCGGCTCAAGGGGCTGAAGTCCTCCCAGAAGCCCATCAGGCTCTCCAACTGGTCCAGCATCTGCTGAAAGTTGCACGTATTGCGCAGCAGCCGCTTTCCAAAACTGGTAATGTTTTCCAGCTGGACACACTGCTCGACTTCTTCCAGCTGTGTCACCGCCAGCGCAAATGCCTCGTTGGTTACCGGGATCAAGTCACTTTTTAGTTCGTCCCATTCCTGCTGGCGGCGCTTCTGTTTCTGTGCCTCTTCGGTAAGAAACTCGACCTGGCTGGTCAGCCGATCGATTTTTTCATTCAACGCTTCCACCAGGGACTTATCGACAGTTATTGTTTCGGCCACGGCATATCTCCTATTGCCACTTGCCGGCCATGGTCATTTCGGCCGTGATCGGCATTTCCTTACCCTTGAGCAGGATGTTCCAATAGATCCATCGGAACATCATTTTCCCCCAGTGATTCATCTCCGATTCCTGCAGCAGAGAGAAGGGGCCGATACCGGGTAAGGGATACTTGCCGGGTAAGGGTTCGACTTCGTAGTTGAAGTCGATCAGGAACCCTTTACCAAAACCAGACTCGATGTAGCAGTTCGAATGCCCATCGAATTTCTCTTTCATATCCAGGCCGTCGATGTAACGCAGGAAGTTGTCGGTGAATATCTCGACCGAAAAATGCGCCACCGAACCCGCCTTGGAGGTCGGGATGTTGGATGCATCACCCAGCACAAAAATGTTCTCGTAGTCATTGGAGAGGAATGTATAGCGGTCGACCGGAACGTGGTTGGTCTCGTCGCCCAGGCCGGATCGCTCGATCACGTCGGCGCCCATGTGCACCGGCACTGATACCAGGAGGTCATAGGGCACCTCTTGTTCATCGTACGAGTAGATCTTCTTCTCATCCGGCTCTACGCGCTCGATCAAGAACTCGGGCACCACCTTAATATTCTTCTCCTCCAGGATACTGCCCAACAATTTGGAGGCACGCGGCTTGGTGAAGGCGCCGGTCAGCGGCGTCACCAGCGTCAGGTCGACGCGGTCGCGCATACCCTGCTCGTGAAAATACCAATCGGCCAGGAACAGAAATTCCAGCGGTGCCACAGGGCACTTGATCGGCTGATCGCTGATGTTGACGACCAGCTGACCGCCGTCCCATCCGCGCAGTTTACGGGTCAGCCCAACCGCACCTTCAAGGCTATAGAAGGTGTGGATCGACTTGCCCCACTCGTCTCCTAACAGGCCCGGGACTTCGTCCGGCCGGGGATGCGAACCGGTGGCAATCACCAGGTAATCGTAAGGCAGGTAGCGTCCCTGGTCGGCAATGCGCACCCGATTCTTCTCCGGCTCGATGAGTTCGATCTCAGAGACGATGAACTCAACGCCGGTGGGCAAATAATCACGTCTCGGCTTGGTGATGTCGTTTTGTCCGTAAATGCCGAACGGCACGAACAGGTAACCTGGTTGGTAATGATGGATCTCGTTCTGATCGACGATGGTGATCTTCCATTCCTCGCGGTCCAGATGGTGGCTCAATTTGTTGGCGACCATCGTGCCCGCGGTACCCGCCCCCAAAATCAACAGTCTTTTCATGACAATTTTTCCTCCAGAGATTTCTGTCGTGTGATTAAAATATTTACCGGGTCAATTGGGCAATTGCTTCCAGCTTCTCCATCAGTGCAGTGCGCTCGTCGACGATGTGCGCGATCACATCAGCGATGGGCTGAACGAAGGTCAAGATTCGGTCGCGTTCGGTTTTGTCCTTGAAATACACGTCGTTGATATGGGCCAGAACGACGTTCTCACCGACGCCCAGGTGATCGGCCATGTCACGCACCTGATCCTCCTCAGGCGGCCACGCGGCGGGAGCAATTCCTCCTACCAGCACCATACCGGCCAATTCCGTGTCAATCCGGATCAAGCCGCGGGCGCATAGCAGGCCCAATGGACCGACTTCAAAGCGCGGTTCCAACGGGATCGCCCGGCCCAATCCGGCCCAATCGCGCGCGCACTGCTGTACGGCATACGGTATTTCGCTGGCCACGCGAAATAGATCCACCGGCCGGCTCAGCTCGGTCACCGGCCGTCCCTGCATATCCGTGACCACCATCATAACGTCCAACACGCCCGCAAACACGTCCTGGATCATCTGGACGCACTCCAAAGGCAGCAGATGGGCCAGACTGCGCCCCAGGCCATCACCGGCCATAGACTGCACCTCGCGCACGTTGGACTGATTGCGCAGCCAGTTGTCCACCTTCTCTTTGGGGAATCGCCATTGCCGGCCAACCTTCAAAGCCGGAATGCGTCCCGCCTCGGCCATCCGGTAGATGGTCGAGCGGTCTACCTGCAACAAATCCTGCATATCTTTGGCTGTCAACATATCATTCATGGTAAGCGCTCGACTGTCTTGAACCCATAAGTTTACACCCTCATTCTCAAGCTCTATTATAATCACTTTCTGCACTATATGCAAATCGTGCATATCAAGCTGACACTGCATATCAGGCATACTGTTTCTGCGGCGATACCGCCTATGAGAACTATCCCCCACCCAGACGCGCCATCCCATCAACGGCCCCGGCCCTGTCAAACACGCCCGTCCATTTCTCACAGGTGATAGTGAAACCAACACCCGGCTCCAGCGCTCATCCCATCCAGAGTACGCCGGTGCCCCTCCCAGGGGTCTGTTCCACATTGTTTGTTGGAGGAATTGGACCGAGCCACTGCTTGGCCGACAAGCAGGCTCGTGATAGACCGCTCACTTTGTATATTGGGGGACGCGTAGAATTAGGCAGTACGAAGAGATAGAACCGGCCACCAGCTCTTCTGGCCATCTGCCAAGAGAATGAGACTCATCCCCCTACCAGCATTCATTTGACTCTGGTCGGGACAATATGGTAAATTCGATGAGACACGTGACGCCTTGTGTCTCCCATAAAGACCATTCATTTTTTGAAAGCCGGTGAAAGACCTATCATGAACATCGAAATCCACTACTGCGCCGTTTGAAACTACTTTCCCAAAGCCGTCAGTCTGGCGGATAAGCTTAAGGAAGCATTGGGCACCGAACCCACTCTGGTCGCTGGGCGGGGCGGTATTTTTGATGTCGTCGTGAATGGTAAAACCGTATTCTCGAAATACGAGGCGGGACGCTATCCGACGGCAGAGGAGATCATTTCCATGATTGAGTCCTGACTCTGGTCAGCAAAACTGACTGCTTGTATCTCCTACTATGCAAGGACTCCTTGCCCATCCCAATACAAAAAGAGGACCCGTATGGCAGCCGTCTTCGATTATCTAGGCAGGCTGGTTGGTGAGATCGATAGCAAGTTAATCTTTGACCGTACCGGTAACCAGGTAGGTGAAATCAACGGCAAGTTCATCTACGACAATGCCGGCAACAAAGTCGGCAAGATCGATGGCAAACTGGTATACGATCAGTATGGCGACAAGGCCGGCGAGATCAGAGGCCGTCAAGTACTGGATGAGTTTGGCGACGAAGTCGGTCACGTGGATGGTGGCGGCCAACACGACGGTCGCGGTGCAGCCGGCTTACTGCTGCTCTTGAACGATTCAGTTGCGTGATTGGTCCGCAGAACCTTACCTGCGCACTAACGGGGTGATTCCGCCCGCCTGACGAGGGACCGCCTGGTTGCCCCACAACCGAAAGCTTCTGAACCGGTGGTCGATCTGGGCCCAATGGTGGGCTTGGCAGCCATCTGTTCCGCGTGTAGCTATCGTGTTAGCCGTCGGCAGTTCGCCACAATTGATGTGTGGCGGGTGACGGCTGTTCTCATCATTTCTCCGAGGCGGTGTAAACCATAATGCAATTGTTCCAGAGCGGGATTGCTCTCTTGTTTTCCAACACCTGGGCTTGGATAGCAATCCCGATCATGATTTTTTTCGCTCGTATTCTGGACGTCTCCGTCGGCACCGTGCGGGTCATCCTGCTGTCAAAAGGTAACAAGGTAGCGGTCTTTCTTGGATTCATCGAATCATTGGTGTGGATTCTGGTCATCTCGCAGATCATGCAGAATCTGAGCAATCCCATCAGCTACCTGGCCTGGGCGGCGGGCTACTCTGCCGGCACCTACGCGGGCATCTTGTTGGAGGCCCGCCTGGCGATCGGGACGATGCTGGTTCGCGTCATCACATCCAACGAAGCCGACACCCTTGTTTTGCGTCTGAACACGTCCGGCTATGGTGTCACCACGGTAAATGCCCACGGGAGCAAGGGGCAGGTCAAACTCATTTACACCATCGTCCAACGCCGGCACCTTGAAGATGTGCTGCGGACGATTCAGGATATCAATCCCAACGCCTTTATCTCAGTCGAGGCGGTCCAATCGGCAAATATGGGAGTCTTTCCGAGGACGATGTCTTCCAAAGTATTGCCATTCAGCCGTCTGCGCCAGCGTCAAAAACAGAAGCGCAAGTAATCGAATTGCTCGTCTCGTGACCAGATAAGATGAGGTCCGATGCAATACTTAGACTGGCTACAACAATCGTGGCAGATCGACGACGCGTTACAATCCAAAATCGTCGGTACGCTGGCGGTGG
>CAZHBM010000033.1:9383-16636 GCA_964529945.1 uncultured Anaerolineales bacterium
TCGTGGCAGATCGACGACGCGTTACAATCCAAAATCGTCGGTACGCTGGCGGTGGCGGCAATTGTGGTGCTGTTGCGGTTCTTCACTATCCGGCTGATCCATCACCATACCCAAGACATCAAGGTGCGTTATCGCTGGAGAAAGACATCCTCCTACGTAGCCGCTGCGCTCAGCCTGATATTGATCGCGCCCTTGTGGCTGAAGGGCGTTCAGTCACTGGCCACCTATCTGGGGCTGGCTTCGGCCGGCATCGCCATCGCCCTGAAGGAGCCGCTCACCCACCTGGCGGGCTGGCTGTTTATTCTCTGGCGTCGGCCTTTCGCAGTCGGCGATCGCATCCAAATCGGTGACGCGGCCGGTGACGTTATCGACCAACGTATCTTCCAGTTTACCTTGCTGGAAATCGGGAATTGGACGGCCTCGGACCAAAGTACCGGCCGCCTGCTCCACGTCCCCAACGGACGCATCTTCACCGACGTGTTGGCCAACTACACGTCCGGTTTTGAATACATCTGGCATGAGATTCCTGTGTTGATTACCTTTGAGAGCGATTGGGAAAAGGCAAAAAAGATTCTTCTGGACATTGCCAATCATCAGGTGCAGGCTACCAGCCAGGTGGCTGCTGAACGCATTCGACAGGCAGCCCGACGCTATATGATTTTCTACCAAACGTTGACACCCACGGTCTACACCAGCGTGGAAGCCAGCGGGGTTATGCTGACCGTTCGTTACATGTGCCAGCCGCGCAAACGCCGCTCGACAGAAGAGGCAATCTGGGAGGACATTCTCAGGCATTTCGCTCAGCACAGCGACATAGAACTCGCCTACCCGACCCAACGTTTGTTTGCCCGTTGGATCGAGGAAAAAGGCGCCGGTCTCGAAAAGCCAGAGGCAACTTGAACCGGCACTTATTAAATTGGGCAGCCTGAGTTGCGCCATCCGGCTTGCCGCTCGAGAGTCCGCAGGCCGATGTCTTTTGCCATATGGACGGAGGAGGAAACCGCAAATGAGGCCACAGAGCCTGGACCTTTTGCTCCAGTCTGTGCACAAAGCCAGCCGTGTCCTGATCCTGCCGCATAACGATCCCGACCCAGACGCCATCGCCTCTGCCTACGCCTTGCGCGAATTGTTTGTGGACAAGCTGTCGCTCGAATGCACCATCGCCTTCCAGGGCATCGTCGGGCGCGCCGAAAACAAGGCCTTGGTGGAATACCTCGACAACCCACTGCGACACATCAAGCACTTTGATTTTCAGGATGATATTCCGGTGGTGTTGGTCGACACGCAACCTGACGCCGGCAACAACCCATTGCCACCCGGCAGGCACGTGACAGCCGTCATCGACCACCATTTCCACACCGACACGGTTATCGACGCACCATTCATCGATGTTCGCCCGCATTACGGCGCCACGTCAACCATCCTGACCGAGTACATGCGCAGCGCCAGGGTGACAATAACCCAAAAAACGGCCACCGCCCTCTTCTACGGCATCAAGACCGACACGCGCGGCCTGGCCAGAAGCGCCAGCCGGGCCGACGTTCGCGCCTACTTCTTCTTGCAGTCGAAGCTGGATGTTGAAGCGCTGGCTAAGATTGAGAGGGCGCAGGTGCCGCCGGATTACTTCCGCAGCCTGGATAAAGCACTGCATTCCGCCCGCTGGTACAAGAATGGCCTTGTGAATGCATTCTTGGGCGATATGGGATATCCCGACTTGGTGGCCGAGATTGCGGAGCTATTGCTCAGGCTTCAGAACAGCCAATGGATTGTCTGCAGTGGTGTTTACGACGACACCCTGATGATCTCGGTGCGCAGTCGCAACGCCGAGGTGAACGCAGCCGATTTGGTTAAGGCAATGGTCGACGACGACGGTACCGCCGGCGGGCACAACACGCTGGCCGGCGGCCAGATTCCGATCGACGACAAGAATGTCGATACCATCTGCCAGTCCGTCAATAAACGGCTGCTCACCTTTCTGGACGTTCCGCCCAGCCGAAAGGGCGAACCGATAATTTGACACATCGAGGAACCGGCTATGCCCGACCAATTGGCTAATCCAGGCGTTCAGCAGTTCCTTACCTCCCAGCTGGCTACCCATCTTTTGTGGATTGGGGGCGCCTTTGTGCTGGCCCTGCTATTACATCGCCTGGCTCACCGAATTGCCGGCCGGCTGGTTAAACTTGGGCGTTACTCCAAAGACCGCACCACGTCACGCCCCGAGCGCCAGACCACGCTCAAGAGCCTATATGCCAGCACCATCTCGGCGCTGGCTTTCGTCGTTGCCGCCCTCGTCGCTTTGGGGCAATTTGTACCCATCAACACCCTGGTCTGGATGGTGGGCCTGTTCAGCGCCGCTTTCGGCCTGGGCGCCCGTCCACTCATCGGTGATTTTCTGGCCGGATTGAGCTTCATCTTCGAAGACACCTTCGCCGTGGGCGAGAAAGTACAAATACTGGATACCGAGGGCGTGGTGGAAGCCGTCAACCTGCGCACCACGTCTTTGCGCGCTCCCACCGGAGAGTTGTACGTTGTGCCCAACGGGGAAATTCGCCTGGTACGAAATTTCAGCCGCGGTCGCTTTTCGACCGCCGACGTCAAATTGAAGATTGCCGCTACCGACCTGAACGCGGCACTGCCAATTCTTGAGGATCTGGGGTTGGAGGCTGTTTCGGTTCTGCCAAACCTGTTGGAGCCCTGGCAGGTCATCAGTGAAACCGGCAAGATGGGACAACAATTGGAGCTGACCTTGTTGGCCAAAGCCCGTTTCGGGCGTGCTGCCGAAATGCGCCCCCGTCTGCTGGCATTGGTGCGCGACCGTCTGGCCGAAGCCGACATCGGCTTGATGGACTAAAGCAAAAAGCGAGGAAGTAGACTTCTGGACGCCGACCCCCAACGAACCAACGCCATGCGGGTTTTGGAGACCCGCAAAATCCCCTATCAGGTGATCTCTTTTTCGCCCGACGTCCACTCGGCCGAGGGTGTCGCTTTGGCGGCCGGCGTTTCCGCGAACCTGGTCTACAAAACGTTGGTGGTAATGCGCCCGAGCGGCAAGCCGATGCTCATAATGGTCGCCGGGGATCGCGAGTTGGACCTCAAACTGACCGCCCGGTCCGTCGGCGAAAAGAAGGTGCGCATGGCTTCCCAACGTGAAGCCGAGGCGTTGACCGGGCTGAAAGTGGGCGGCATCTCGGCGCTGGCCCTACTCAATCGCGGCTTCGACGTCTTTTTGGACAGCGCGGCCCGGGACCTGGATAAGATTTTTGTTAGCGCCGGCCAGAGAGGCCTGAATCTTAAACTCAAAGTGGCCCATCTTCAAAAGGTGACCGGCGCCCGTTTCATCGCCGCTGTGGCGCCCGGATAGACACATCAAGGCACGCCGACTGCGTGAATGACCGCGTCGGCAATCGGTTGGGTTACCTGCAGGCCTTCACTGCACGCCTCGATGACGATAACCAAGACGAATTGCGGTTGATCCGGCGGCCAGTATCCCACCAGCCAGCTGTTCGTCCCGGCGCCGGTATCCTCGGGCAAGGCCAGGCCATCCCATCCGGCAAAATTGCCATACGCCTTCGTCATCCCCCGCAGCGAAACCGCCACGTAATCGGAGAAAGCCGTCTCTGTTTGAGCCGGCGCAGGCGACAACATCAGGCCCGGCCTCGGCATCTGCCCGCCATCGGCGACACCGGCCATCCACCGCGCCAGGTGCAGTGGCGTCACCGCCAGATCGCGAACAGACGTCTCCCGGTCGCCGACCAGGTCGGGCAGCAGGCCGGATACAGTCGGCAGATCGAAAGGGACCGGCCGGTCGAAGCCCAACTGCCGGCAAGTGGCCAGATAACCTTCCTCACCCAGCGGCGCCAACATCTCCGTCAGCGGCGCCTGGTCCGGATCTGTCGGCACGGTGATACCCGAGCTGAGCAGCCCGGTGGCACCAATCCAGCGCGATATGTCGCCCACGGCGTACAGCCCCTGTGTACCACGATTCAACAGCGGCGCCGACGGATCCTCGGTCAGCGTATCCCATTGTTCGTTCAGTTCGTTCGGGTCGAAGGTCGGACGACTTACCAATGCCCACACCTGCCCGTCCTTTATCTGCATCACCACAACAGCACCCGAATACCCGGCCATAGATTGCCCCGCCACCTCCTCGGTCAGCAGGTCAACCGATAAACCGACGTCCTGCCCCACCTGAGTACGGTGCAACAATTGGTCCAGGGGCGTTAATTGGCCGCGCAGGATAGGATCGAAGGCCGCCTCGGCGGCGCCTGTGCCATAGCGCAGGCTGTAGTAACCCACAGCGTGTACCGACCCTACGTAGGGGTAGCGGCGGACGTAGACCTTTCCCCCCACCCCGGTCGGAGCCGGCTGCTCCACCTCCGAGTAGGCCAGCACGTCACCTTCCCGATCCAGCAACCGACCACGATCGATCCCCTGCTCGGCCAGAACTCGCCGGGGGTTGTCTTCGCGGGCCACCAACGCCGGCGCGCGCCAGAGCTGCCAATAAATCAGCGCCAATGCAACGCCCACAAAACTGACCAGGAACACGCGTCCCAGACGCCAGATGTTCTGGTTCATGGTCTGCCGGCCTGGACTTCGGTGCTGTCGCCGCTGAAGACCGACAGACGTAGTAGCAGCCCGATCATCACCGCGCTGGTTAGCAGCGAACTGCCGCCGTAGCTCACGAAGGGCAAGGTGACGCCGGTCAGGGGAATCAGCTTGACGGTGCCGGCCATAATGACCAGCGTCTGCAATCCAAACAGGGCGCCAATCCCGGCCGCCAAAAGCCGGTCGAAGGACCGGCGGGCCATCAAGGCGATATGCAGGGCCCGCCCGACGAGCAGCGCGAAACAGGCGATTAGCCCCAGGGTCCCAAACAACCCGTACTCCTCACCCACCGCCGCAAACACGAAATCGGTATGCACCACGGGGATGGCCGTCGGCAGGCCCTGGCCTAATCCCTGGCCCAGGACACCCCCGTTGGCGAAGGCCAGCAACGACTGGACGATCTGAAATGAACGTCCCGAGGCATCCCGCCACGGGTTTATCCAGCCCTCAACCCGCAGCGCAACGTGATCGAACATCTGGTAGCCAAAAAAAGCGGCTGCCAGCAGCAGCACCAGGCCGGCGAACACATAGCGCGCCTGTCCGGTAGCCACGTAGAGCATAGCCAGGAATACACCGAAGAACAGCAGGCCCGCTCCCAAATCGCGCTGCCAGAGGAGCAATACGATACTGAATCCCCACATCAGCATCATCGGTCCCAGGAAGGCCGGATGGGGAAGGCGCAGCCACGCTACCTTGGCCTGGACTTCAATCAGGGCGGTGCGCCGGTCGGCCAGATAGCTGGCCAGAAACACGATCAACAGCAACTTGAGTGGCTCCGAAGGCTGAAAATAGACGCCCCGAAACCCCAGCCACAGCCGGGCGCCGGCACCGCTGGGATTGACTCCCAACAATAGCGTCAGGCCGAGTAATCCCAACCCGGCAATCAGCCAGGTGTAGGGATAGCGCCGCAGCCACCTCAGATCCCCGGGGATCAAAGCCACGGCCAGTAAGGCCGCCACACTGATCACCAACCATATCAATTGGCGGGTGAGAAACTCAGCCGGCGCCAGTCGCGCGATCAGTGCCAGGCCAAAGCCGACCAACAGCCCAATCAAGGGCAGCAACAACCGGTCGTGAGAAGGCAACCAGCGCCCCAGTGCCCAAGTGCTTACTCCCAGGCTGGCTGCCAGCACCACCACCGGAAGATAGGCAGCCGCGACCGGCCGGCCGTCGTCTACCAGGGACAACTGGGTAAAGGCAATCAGGGTGAAAAGGAGCGGCAGAGCCAGCAGCGCACCGTCGGCCGGCAAAAATGGGCGCGCCGTGGTCGCGGTTTTGCCGTTGGCCCGGCCCGAGTCAACCTGCAACACCGGCCCCTCCCCACCAGAACAGCCCAATCCTGATCACTATGGACCGGTGTTGGGCTTCATTTGTCGCTGGTATCGCCGGCAGCGTCGGATTTGTCACTGTTCTTCAGAAAGGTATTTGCCAACCAGCAGATCCAGGTCCTTCTTGACCTGCTCGGGAATTGCACTTCGATCGGTGAGTATGGCATCTGCCAGCGCATGGTGGCACGCACAATCGACGTATTCAGGTAACGCCTGCGCGATGTACTCGATAGCCAGCTTGGCCACACCCGTGTTGGCCATCAAGTTCTGAATCACCGCCTCCACGGTCACCGCCTCTTCCGTCTCGTGCCACACGTCGTAGTCGGTGACGTGAGCCATCGTCGCGTAACAGATTTCCGCCTCGCGGGCCAACTGTGCCTCAGGAATCGCCGTCATACCGATGATATCCATTCCCAGTTGCCGGAACACGTTGCTCTCGGCCTTGGTACTGAAGCGCGGCCCCTCAATCGTGACGTACGTACCTCCCCGGTGCACCCGCGCGCCGGTCTTGAGGACGGCGTTGTACACCATTTCCGACAGCGTCGGGCAAAACGGTTCGGCAAAGCTGATGTGAGCCACCAGGCCGTTGCCAAAAAAGCTCAATGGACGACCGCTCGTGCGGTCGAACAACTGGTCCGGGATAACCACGTCTCGTGGCTCGTAGTCTGCCCGCAGGCTGCCGCAGGCGCTGACCGAGACGATGTGTCGCACCCCCAGAGACTTGAGTGCATAGATGTTGGCCCGGCTATTGAGCTCAGTCGGAGAAATCTTATGCCCCCGCCCGTGCCTCGGTAGGAAGGCGACGCGCTTCCCACTCAGCGTGCCGATCCCGATGACGTCCGAGGGATCCCCAAACGGGGTCTTGACTCTAACTTCCTGAAGGTCGGTCAATGTCTCGATCTTGTAGAGGCCGCTGCCCCCGATGATAGCCAGTCTGACCGGTTCCGTCATTGATTCCTCCTTAACGGCGAACTTGATGGTCTGTCGATGTCTTCCAGTTGAAACGCGACCTTCCCGATGTGGACGATGTCTCCGGCTCGCAGTGATATCGGCGCCTCGATGGTGACGCCATTAAGCTGGGTACCATTTCGGCTGTCCAGATCCATCAACCACCACTGTTCGGCCTGCCGGTCGATGCGCGCATGGTAGGCTGAGGCGCAATCATCGGCAACCACGACGTCGTTGTCGGGCGAACGCCCCAGCCGCATACCCGCCACAAGGCGGAAACTCTGGCCCGGCAAAGGCGAATCGGCGGCAGACGCTTCGACCACCAGCCGGACGCCGTTGTCTTCAGCGTCAAAGACAAAATTCGGTTGGCCG
>CAZHBM010000034.1:0-2959 GCA_964529945.1 uncultured Anaerolineales bacterium
CGACCCGTCCATCCGCGTCCAAATCGCCCTCCGCAACGACGATTGTGTCTGCCAAGCCCTGCCCAATCTCGATGCCCGTGCCGAAGCTACCGATCCCGTCGTTGAGGTAGAGACGATTGAGTCCCAATTGGTCGTTGACCAGCAGGTCGATGAAGCCGTCGTGGTTGACATCGCCCAGAAAAAGGGCGGTGAGGTGACCTGTTTCGGGGCCGACGTCCACCGCATCTGCAAAAACGCCATTGCCGGTGTTCAAATACAGCCGGGTGGGTTGTTCCCAGTTGCCTGCCACTATGTCCAGACGACCATCGCGATTCACGTCACCCAGGGCAATCGCTCTGGTGAAGTCCTGGTCCTGGCCGATGTCACTGGCGATAAAATTGCCTGAGCCATCGTTCAGGTATAGCCGGTTGATTCCTCCCCAGTTGCCGGTAACGATGTCCAGGAGTCCATCGCCGTTGACATCGCCCAAAGCCAGGCAGTATGTCAGGTTTGTGTCGTCACCCACATTACTGCCTGAGAACGAGCCATCGTGATTATTGAGATACAAGCGGTTCGTCTGGCCGGAGTTGGCTGCCAGAACATCCAGGTAGCCGTCCCTGTTCAGATCTCCCAACGCGATTGCCTGGGTCTGGTAGACATCATTGCCGATGTTGCTTCCCCCTGCCAGGGTACCGTCGCCGTTATTCAAGTAAAGCCGGTTGGCGCCGCTGGCATTGCCCACGACGACGTCCAGTGTACCGTTGCGGTCCACGTCTCCCAGCGCGACGGAAGTCGTCCCGTAGACGTCATTTATGATGGCATATCCCGGCTGCAAATCGCCACTGCCGTCGTTGGGGAAGTAGCGGTTTGGAATACTCGCATTGCCCACAATCACGTCCAAATGGCCGTCCTGATCGATATCGCCCAGTGCAACGGCGACCGGACTAAATCCGTCTAGCACCCCGGGAGTGCTAGACCAGTTCGTCGCCGGACGTGCCTGGCCCTTATTCAGATACAAGCGACTGATCTGATCGAAATTGCCGGCTACGAAGTCGGCGTAACCATTGCCATCCAGATCGCCGGCGGCTACCGAAAACGTCTTGCCGGTCGCGTCGCCGATATCATTGCCGGCATCGAAGGTGCCATTGCCGGTGTTGAGATACAGCCGATTGGGCTGGTGTTCGTTCCCGAGCAATAGATCTTGATCGCCGTCTCGGTCAATATCGGTTAGCATTACCGCCCAGGTTGCGTAGGTCCCATCCGAGATAGAGAGGCCGGCTGCGAAATTTCCCACTCCATCGTTCAGGTACAGTTTGCTGGCTCGAGCGTAGTTGCCGGCGACGAGATCCAAATCTCCGTCTCCATCCACGTCGGCCAGCGCGACTGAACGCGTGGGATCTGTGTCATCGCCAATGTCCACGCCGGTGTCAAAATCACCTTGGCCGGAATTGAGATATAGACGGTTGATCTGCCCCTCGTTGCCGGCTATCAGATCCATATCCCCATCTTGGTCGACGTCGCCTAAGGCCAAGGCTCGGGTACGTGCGGTATCTGGACTGATATCGACGCCGGTTGCGAATGTCCCATCACCGAGGCCCAGGTACAGACGATTGGCTTGCTCGTAGTTGCCGGCCAGCAAATCGAGGTGCCCGTCTTTGTCGACGTCGGCCAAAATCACAGCCCGCGTGGTTCCCAGGTCGCCGGTAATATCGACGCCGGCAGCAAAAGTACCATCACCCTTGTTGGTGTAGAGACGATTGACCTGGCCAGACGCGCCCGAGTTGCCGGTCACCAAATCGGGATAACCATCCTCATTCACATCGGCCAGAGCGATGGCTACCGTCAGGAGGGCATCGTCCGTAAGGGTGCGGATGGTGAAACTTGCGTTTCCATCGTTTACGAACAGTTGGCTGGGTTGGCCCCAATTGCCGATCACAAGGTCGAGGTCGCCGTCCCGATCCACGTCGCTAACAGCCGTCGAGCGCGTCGTGTGCGCAGATGCGCCCATAGGCATGCCCGGGTTTTCGGCAAAAGGGTTGTTGCCGGCCGAGTTCAGGTAAAAACGGTTGAACTGGTCGTAGTTGCCGGTCAGCACATCGAGACGGGCGTCATCGTTCAGGTCGGCCAAGACGACAGCCCGGCTGTCCATCACCTCGGCCGTAATATCGCTTCCCGAAGCGAAAGCGCCGCGACAGTCGTTGAGGAAGAGGCGATTGACCTGGTTTTGGTTAGCGGTGACCGCGTCCAGGCAGCCGTCGGCGTTCACATCTCCAAGCGCGATAGCCAGGGTCGCGGCGATTTCGTCACTCACGTTGCCTCCGGCAGCGAAACCCCCTGTCCCGTCATTCAAGTAGACGCGGTTCGCTTCATTCAAATTGCCGGTTACCAAATCTATATCGGCGTCACCGTCAACATCTCCCAGGGCCAGGGAGGTGGTATTCTGCACGTCATCGCTGATGTTGCCTCCATCCACAAACGTGCCGTCACCCTGGTTCAGAAATAGCCGATTGACGTTTGTGGTACCGACCACCAAATCCTGGAATCCATCTGCATCAACATCACCTAACACAATCGCCTGAGTCCCAAGAACGGCATCAAAGACATTCGAGCCGGGACCGAAGGTGCCATCACCGGTGTTGAGATACACACGTGCGCGCTGGTTGTGGTTTCCGGTCACAAGGTCGAGATAGCCGTCGCCGTTGAGGTCTGCCAGTGCGATGGCGGTGGTTGCGTTTGACTCGGGTGAAATGTCGGTTCCGCTATCGAAGTCTCCAGCCCCGGAATTCAGATACAAGCGGTCCGGCATTTCGTAGTTGCCTGCTACCAGGTCTACGTCTCCATCCCGATCAACGTCGCCCAAGGCTATCGACCTGGTCGGCTGGGACGCGCCGACGGTTTCGGGCGCCTCAGTGAAGACACCGTGACCATCGTTGAAGTAGATCCTGGTCTCCTGATTATCGTTGCCTATGGCAATATCTGG
>CAZHBM010000034.1:2969-16403 GCA_964529945.1 uncultured Anaerolineales bacterium
GTAGCCATCACCGTTCAGGTCCGCCACAGCCAATGCAACCGTCCCGTAACTGGCGGCGGAAATGTTTGTTCCGTTCAAACTGCTGGGGAACGGCACGTATCGAGCCGCAGCTGGACCCAACCTGAGGACTTGCTGTTGCGTGGACCAGTCGGCGGTGGTCAATTGGCTGTCCGACAACGTGCGGTCGGCAAAGTCCTCATAAAAGGGAAGGCCGGGCATGGCAGCTCGTACGCCATTGACCAAGAGCAGAGCCAAAATCAGGCCCGACAACCAGCCGAATCTTCTTGTGCGCAAAGGGTTCGTCAGGCTGCTCCAGCGAAGTGCAGGCACGCCACTTCTACTCCTTCTCGAACATGCAAGCCCTGGTGAAGCCAGGGACACTATTGGGGCCGATACCAGTATCATACGCACAGCTATTTTGGGCAAGCCTGGAAGCGGTTGGAATTGCCTTGTGGCAGTGCCCGCCGGTAATAGCCGGCGATACCGGTTACGCATGACTTTGACAAAATTATGCCCGCCCACCATAATCGTTGATAGTCGATGGAACCTTTGCCCAAGTGACAATCACGTATAAATGGGAGGCCCGATGGATCTGCGCGCATTGATCGCACGCTGTCGCGAAAAAGGGTGGTTGGTGGAGGTGGGGTCGTGTTGCAGCCCATCAATCGAGATGGCCGGCCTCATTGAACGACACGACGGACGGCCGGTCCTGTTCACCAGCGTGGACGGCTATCCGGGATGGAGGGTGCTGGCCGGCATTGCGTCCGACAGGAAGTACTTCGCTGCTGCTCTGGATGTGGCTTCATCAGCGTTGGTGCACAAGTTGGTGACTGCTTTGGAGCAACCCCAGCCCCCCACCCAGGTAGAAGTCGCGCCTTGCCAAGAAGTCGTCACGAATGACGTCGACTTGAGCCGCCTTCCCATCCTCAAACACTTCTCCAACGACGGCGGTCGTTACGTGACGGCCGGGATTTTGATTCTGGACGACCCGGATTGCGGCCCGAACGTCAGTTTTCACCGGCTGATGCTGTTGGACGGTCGTCATTTTGCAGCACGCGTGGTAGAGGGACGCGGTACCGACACAGCCTGGCGAAAGACCAAGGCCGACATTCCGGTGGCCATTTGCATCGGCAACGACTTGGCCGTTCTTCTGGCAGCTTCGATTTCCGCGCCCATGGGGGTTGACGAACTGGCGATAGCCAATGCTTTGTCCCCCCTGTCGGTGGTGCCGGCCAAAACGGTGCCTTTGTTGGTGCCGGCCGATTGCGAGTTGGTGCTGGAAGGGTACCTGACCCATGATGTAGTACCCGAAGGCCCCTTCGTCGACCTGACCGAGACGACGGATATTGTCCGTCCCGGACCGGTGATCCGCATCGATTGCATCACACATCGCCGTTACCCCATCTACCAGGCTCTCCTGCCGGGCAAGCTGGAACACAAGCTGTTGATGGGGATGCCCAAAGAGCCTTCCATTTTGTCGGCGGTGAATAAAGGCTGTCGCGGACTGAATGCGGTCATCACGCCGGGCGGTGCCAGTTGGCTGCACGCCGTGGTGCAGATTGACAAACAGTCGCCTGAGGATGGCAAGCTGGCCATAGACGCCGCTTTTCGCGGTCATGGTTCCTTGAAGCACGTTGTGATTGTCGACAAAGACGTCGATCCGTTTGATCCCGCCGACGTCGAATGGGCTATTGCCACCCGCTTCCAGGCAGATCGGGATCTGGTTGTCCTGACGGACCAACCCGGCAGCAGTCTGGACCCATCGGCTTTGCAAGTTCCCGGCCAGAAGAGTCGCACCGCCAAGATGGGCCTGGATGCCACCATTCCGTGGGAGAAGGATCACCGCTTGTTTGAGAAGGTGGTCTACAAATAGCAGAGCAGTGTGAGGCGAGACGAAGCGCGATGAGACTGACGCCTGAAGAGCAGGCCATGTTGGCCGGGGAGTTTGGACCCGGTGTGAAAAAGGCCATCGAGATTGTCACGGCCCTGGGAAAAATCTATGGTGCCGAAGATCTGGTGGCGGTGACCAGCGTCCAGGTCGCCGGCGTCAGTTACAAGAATCTGGGAGAGGCCGGTTTGGAATTCCTGAGCGAATGGGCGGCACAGGGAGGACAGGTGCGCGTGCCCACGACTCTCAATCCGGCCGGGTTGGACCTGGAGCAGTGGCAGGAATTGGGTTTCGACGCGACCTTCGCCGAGAGACAGCAGCAAGTGATCGCGGCTTTTATGGCCATGGGGATTGCCCCATCCTGCACCTGCACGCCTTATCTGGCAGGCAACCTGCCCGGGTTTGGCGAGCACATCGCCTGGGCCGAATCGAGCGCCATCAGCTTCGCCAACAGTGTATTGGGCGCACGCACCAACCGCGAGGGAGGCCCTAGCGCTCTGGCGGCTGCCATTACCGGCCGGACGGCGCGGTATGGGCTACATTTGGTCGAAAACCGACGCGCCAACCTGTTGGTGGACGTGACGTGTCCGGTGAGTTCGGCTTCAGATTATGGGGCCTTGGGCATTTTGGCGGGCCAGATCGCTCGTAACCGTATCCCCTATTTCCGCGGCCTGGAGTTGGCGCCGGTCCGTCGCGGAGAGATAGGCGCCTCGAACCAAGCAACAAGTGTGGAAGGGGTGCAAACGGTCGACCGGTTGAAACTGCTGGGAGCTGCTATGGCTGCCAGCGGCGCGGTGGCGCTGTATCACGTCGCCGGGGTAACGCCCGAGAGCGAGCAGCCAGATATCCTGGCCGGTGAAAGACAAACGGTGCGCATCGACGACCTGTCGCCCGGCTACAAAATGTTGAACAGCGACGGCGACGACGACCGCATCGACCTGGTGTGGATCGGCTGTCCCCACGCTTCGCTCGACGAACTGGAACAGGTTGTGGACCTGCTGGCCGGACGCCGGGTGCAAACGGCTTTGTGGGTCACGATGTCGCGCTTTTTGAGGCAGCGGGCGCAGGCTTTGGGCCTGGTTCAGGCGCTGGAAGCTTTGGGCGGCCGGGTGGTGGCCGATACCTGCCTGGTCGTGGCGCCGGTCAAAGGGTTGGGCTTTTTGCGGATGGCCACACCGTCGGGCAAGGGAGCGTACTACGCCCCCACGCATTCAGGTCTTGACGTGCGCTATGGTTCGCTGGCCGCGTGTATTGAGGCAGCCGTCAGTGGACGCTGGCGGCCGGATTGACCTGCCGGTGGCACAAAGGCAGAAGAGGAACACATGACGAGATTGGAAGGACGTGTCATCCGGCCGGGCCGGGTCTCAGGAAGAGCCATGGTTTCTTCCGAGCCGATTAGTTTTTTCGGAATGGTAGATGCCGAGACCGGTGAGGTGGTCGAAGCCGGACATCCACTGCAGGGCCAGTCGATCGCCGGTCGCGTGCTGGTGTTTCCCACCGGTAAGGGCAGCACCGTCGGCAGCTACATCCTTTACCGTTTGGCCAAGGCCGGCACCGGCCCGGTTGCCATCATAAACGCCGAAAGCGAACCCATTGTAGCCATCGGTGCCATCATCAGTGACATCCCAATGGTGGATTTGATTGACATAACGCTGATCTGCAATGAGGACTGGGTGTCGGTCGATGGGGCATTGGTTTGTGTAGAGAAAAAAGGCGACGCCAGGCCTGAGGAAAGCGAAGCCTGATTTTAGACAGCCTCAAAGAAGAGCAATTTTGGGCGCCGCGGTGAGGACCTCGGCGCCTTTTTCATTTACCAGCACCATGTCCTCGATGCGGATGCCTCCCCAGCCGGGCAGGTAAATACCTGGTTCCACCGTCACCACCGAACCAGCAGAGATGCTTTCCTGTGAGGCATAACTCAGGCGCGGTCGTTCGTGAATCTCCAGGCCGACGCCGTGGCCGAGACTATGGCCGAAATACTGGCCGAATCCAGCCTCATTGATGACGTCGCGGGCCAACGCGTCGCCAACGTTGCTGGCCATGCCGGCTCGCAGGCCGGCTTCGGCCGTCTCTTGGGCGCGTTTCACCAATTGCCAGAGAGAAGAATACTGATCATCGTCTGGTTCGCCCAGACAGACTGTGCGTGTGACGTCCGAGCAGTAGCCATCGACTCGGCAGCCCAGGTCCATAATGATCGGCTCGCCGGCCTGAATCCTGCGCTCGCCGGGCCGGGCGTGGGGCAGGGCGGCGTTGTGACCGGAAGCGGCAATGATCTCGAAAGAAACGGCATCAGCGCCGTGCTCGCGCATGAAGCGTTCCAGTTCCCAGGCCACCTGGCGCTCGGTTAGACCGGGTTGCAGCCACCCGTAGATGTGCTCCAGGGCTGCATCGGCGATAGATATGGCTTGCTTGATAGTGTCCAGTTCGCCTGGATCTTTTACCTGGCGTAAGGTCTCGACCACGTCGCGGGTGGGCACGAGTGCAGCCAGGTCGTCGACGGCGGCCTGCCAGCGGTGAAGACGGTAAACGGAGATGTGTTGACCCTCGTAGCCCACGCAGCGGTGACTGAGCCCGAAACGCTCCAGGTATTGAGGCAACTTGTCATCAAAATCGTAGTCGGCTTCGATCAGTTCCCAGCTCGGGCTTTGTTGTTTGACTTGTTCGTAATAGCGCGAATCGGTGGCGATAGCCCGGCGTTCTCGACTGATGATAAGCACCCCGGCCGAGCCGGTGAAACCGGAAAGGTAGCGGCGGTTTTCGGCGCCGGCAACCAGCATCCCTGCCAACTCCTCATCTCCCAGGCGCTGGCGCAACGCCTCAATCCTGGCGGAAATCATGATATCTTCCGTGTCGTAGGGGGGTGGAGAAATCCCCGGCCATATCCATTGTGTCGACCCATTTACGAGTTGCCACCGGATTGGGCGGAATCGGCGGTGACGGACCGAGTCTCGGTGTCGCTCTCCTGGGAGAGGTCTTGTTGTCTAACGCGCTCGCCGCACTGGGTACACTCGGCCCAAGTTCGATTGCTTACAACCAGCAGACCGCCGCATTTAGGACAAGGTTGTGGCAAGGGACGTTTCCAGCTGACAAATTTGCATTCCGGATAGTTGGCACAGCCGTAGAAAATCCGTCCCCGGCGGGTACGTCGCTCTACCATGTCACCCCCGCACTGCGGGCATTTGACCCCGATCTTCTCCAAATAGGGCTTGGTGTTGCGGCATTCAGGGTAGTTTGAGCAGGCGATGAATTTACCGAACCGGCCCCACTTGATGATCATGTCGTGACCGCAAAGCTCGCATTTTTCACCGGTCGGTTGGTCGGCAATAGCCACCTTCTCCATCGTCTTTTCCGCCCGGTCGACGGCGGCCTGGAAAGGGGTGTAGAAGTCGTGCAGTACCGGCACCCAACGCCGGTCTCCGCGGGCGATCTCGTCCAGGTCCTCTTCCATACGGGCGGTGAAGGCCAGGTCCATAATGTCCGGGAAATGCTCCACCAGCAGGTCATTGACCACAAAACCAAGTTCCGTTGGGAACAGGCGCCGCTCGTGCCGCTCCGCGTAGCCCCGGTCCTGAATAGTCGAGATGATAGGGGCGTAGGTACTGGGCCGGCCGATGCCGTGCTCCTCCAAAGTACGCACCAGGGTGGCTTCGGTGTAGCGGGGAGGCGGCATGGTGAAGTGCTGCTCGGGAATCAGTCGCTCCAAATCCACCACTTCCCCGGCTTCCAAATCGGGCAGGATTTTGCCCAGTTCTGTGTCTGGTGTGGCGTCCTCATCGGCACTCTCTTCGTAGACTGTCAGGAAACCTGAAAAACGAATCTGGCTGCCACTGGCCCGTAGAAGGTATTTGGGAGCATTGGTGATGGATGCCAGCAGATTGTCGTTAATGCGGTCACCGGCCGGTAGTTGCTGCTGACTTTCAGCCACCACGTCGACGGCCATCGTGTCGTAGATTGCCGGGGCCATCTGGCTGGCGACGAAGCGCTGCCATATCAGGGTGTAGAGCCGTTGTTGGTCGCGGTTAAGATACCGCCCGATGGTTTTGGGGTCGCGAAAAACACTGGTCGGCCGGATGGCTTCGTGAGCTTCTTGTGCCCCCTTGGCTTTGGTTTTGTATTGCGGCGGCTCGGGCGGCAGCAGGTCGGCTTTGTAGCGCTGGCTGACGAATCGGCGTGCCTCAGCCTGGGCCGCCTCGGCCACGTTGGTGCTGTCGGTACGCATATAGGTGATCAGACCAACCGTGCCTTGGCTATCCAGTTCGATCCCTTCGTAGAGCTGTTGGGCGACGCGCATCGTGCGCCGGGCACTGAACCCAAGGCGGCGTGACGCCTCTTGCTGCAGGGTGCTGGTGGTGAAGGGTGCCGCCGGATTGCGTTTGCGCGTCCCTCGACGCACGTCGGCCACGACGTAGGCAGCACGTTCTAGTTCCTCAACAATGAGATGGGTCGCCTGCTCGTTCCTCAAATCGGCCTGCTCGCCGTTGATCTTGATCAGCTTGGCCGTAAACAGCGGCCGCTCGCGGATGCGCTTGGCCAACTCTGCCTCGATGGACCAATACTCCTCGGGCACAAACGCTTCAATTTCACGTTCGCGTTCGACGATTAACCGCAGGGCGACGCTTTGCACCCGTCCGGCTGACGTCCGGCTGCGCACGTTGGCCCACAGCAGTGGACTGATCTTATAACCCACCAGGCGATCCAAGATACGCCGTGTTTGCTGGGCGTCTACCCGGTTCATGTCGATGCCGCGCGGGTGTGCAAATGCGTCGGCAATCGCGTCCTTGGTAATCTCGTGGAACACGACCCGTTGTGTTTTGTCCTGATCCATCTCGGTCGCTTCCATCAAGTGCCAGGCAATCGCCTCCCCTTCGCGGTCGGGGTCGGTTGCCAGAAAGACCTCGGGTGCCCCCTGGGCGGCCGCCTTCAACTCCTTGACGACCTCGCGTTTCTCGTTGGGAACGCGGTACTTGGGTTGGAAATCATTCTCTACGTCGACAGACAGTTGCGAACGCAACAAATCGCGCACGTGCCCGACCGAGGCCTTCACCGAATAATCTTTGCCCAGGAAACGGCCGATGGTCCGGGCTTTGGCCGGCGATTCCACGATGACCAGCTTACGCCCATCGTGGGCCGCCTTGTTGTTGCCGCGCTTGCTCGACTTGGGCTTCTTAGTACTCTTTTTGAGAGATGATTTGACTTCGGGTTTCGGCAACCCCTCGTGAGCCGGCGTGGCGCCCATTCGGAACATCCCCGTCCCGCACACCGGGCATTTGCCACGCGTGGCCGGAGTGCCGCTGGCCGTAAACACCGCTTCAGTATCCTGAATCTCTCGCTTCTCTCGACATTTTACACAATAACCTTGCATATATATTTGCCTTCACTCGCTCCTAATCTACAGGTTACAGATAGTCGTCTTTGCCGGATATCTGCAACCGTTCAACGATTGCTTTCACGTCTTGTGCTCGATCGCGGGCACAAATCAACACTGCATCCGGTGTGTCAATTACCACGACATCCTTCAGGCCGATGGTAGCCACGATTTTGGGTCTCTTGCCTGCCCCGGTCGCTTGATCGCACTGGACAAGCGTGCCGGCCGTATCGATTTCGACAAGTTCCGCCCCGACGGAAACGTTTTCGCCCGACTTCGGGTCCCGGAGGCGGTAAACCGCCTCCCAATCGCCGATATCGGTCCCGCCGATATCCACCGGAATAACCATGACGTCCGGGCAATGCTCCATAATGCCGTAGTCGATCGTCTGCTTTTGCACCTGCGGCCAGACCTCGCTAACAACGCGCTCGTAATCAGGCTGCCCGATTGACTGGCCGATAGCCTGTAGTTGCCGGTGCAACCCGGGCATCTGCCGCTTGAACTCGCCCATAATTCGTTCCACTTGCCAGATAAACATGCCGCTGTTCCAGCTATACAGGCCGCTGTCCACGAATTTTGTGGCCCTATCCAGGTCCGGCTTCTCAACCAAGGCCTCGACCGGATAAACATCAAAATCCATCTTCGAATCCACAGACAGCCGGCGGCGAATGTAGCCGAAGCCGGTGGAAGGATACGTCGGCTGTATGCCCAACGTGACCACGTGGCCGGCATTGGCAACCTCGACGGCTGCCGCCAGGGCGGCTCGGAAGCGGTCTACGCGTTCAATATAGTGATCGGCCGTAAGCACCGCCATGACGGCGCTCCGGTCTCGCCGCTGCAGATGGATGCTCGCCAATCCGATGGCGCCGGCAGTGCCCCGGGCCATCGGCTCCACGATGTAGTTATCCGAAGGAATCTCCGGCACCTGCTCTGATAGGACAGGTACGTATTCCCGGGCAGTCACGACCAACACGCGATCCGCCGGCAGGAGCGATTGCAGGCGATCGACGGCGTGTTGGAACATGGTCCGATCCCCCACCAACCGCAGGGCTTGTTTGGGCCGGTGACTTCTGCTCAAGGGCCACAATCGGGTGCCGCTGCCGCCGGCCATTATCAGGGCGTAGAAGTTGCTCATCTTCGAGTCTTTCCTTCTTCCAGTCGCCAGTTCAAGTTTATTCCGTTCAGATGTCGACCTCGTCTGGTCTGGCATATCATAAAAGGATCTTGTCCATTCACTGCTAATGGGCTACCACATATTGCATGTGGCCTACCTGCCGCACCTTACCCTTTAACTCCATTAAGGTCAAGGCGCCGGTCACCTCGTTAATCGGCAAGCCGGAGACTTGCCCCAGTTGGTCCACGTGCATCGGCTCGCGGGATAGATGTTGGAGCAGCAATGCCTCCGTCTCGTTGTCGGCCAGCACTTCTCGGGCCTCGGACTGCTCGCCCACCATCTCCAGGTTGAGCTCTTCCAGGATGTCACCCACGCTGGTCACCAGTTTAGCGCCCTGTTGGATCAAAAAGCTGGGCCCGTCACTATTGCGGCTGAGAATATTGCCCGGAACCGCAAACACCTCGCGCCCTTGTTCGAGGGCGTAATTAGCCGTGATCATCGCCCCGCTGCGACGGGCACCCTCGACCAGCAGCACACCCAGGCTCAACCCGCTTATGATGCGGTTGCGCGGTGGAAAATTCCTGGCATCGGGACGGGTGCCCAACGGATATTCACTTACAATGGCCCCCTGGTCGATGATCTGTTTCGCCAACCCGCGATTCTCCGAAGGGTAGATAACATCCACTCCGCTGCCCAACACGGCGATCGTCCGCCCGCCGGCCTCGAGGGCCACCCGGTGGGCCTGGGTATCGATGCCGTAGGCCAGCCCACTGACAATGCACACACCACTGGCGGCCAAGTCGTGCACCAGTGCCCGGGTGGCTTCCCGGCCATAGACGCTGGCACGGCGGGTACCAACCACACCTAATGCCCACTCATCCTGCGGCAGCAACTCGCCGCGTACATACAACACCGGTGGCGGATTGGGAATGGCCCTTAACAAAGCCGGGTAATCTGGATTGTCCCAAGTCAGGGCGTTCACGCCCAGGCGATTAAGCTGGCTCACTTCCGCGTCCAGGTCTAACTGACCGCGCAAGGTGAGGAACGTCTCGACGGTGCGTTGATCCAGGCCGACGGCGCGCAACGTTGCGGCCGAAGCAGCCCAGGCCATACGGATGTCACCGAAATGGTCGAGTAGCGCTCGCAACCTGGCAGGACCAATGCCCGGTATCCGGCTAAAACCCAGCCAATACTTCAACGTCTCGGCCAAGCTCCACTCCCTTTGCCTCGGTCTTGCAGCGGCGTAGCATACCACGATCAAACTTCCTTTGTCAAACAACTTTTTCGGGATGGATTCTACTGCAACTCACAGGGAGTCACTCAAATCGTGGGCGGCGAACGATTAGTCACCGGAGAAATGGACCAAAAAAATCCCCTTTCTGGTTTGTTGCCGAAAGGGGAAAAGAGGATAGATCGATTGGATGCCTGTCTCCTGGCACCAATCCAGCGCATTACAGAATTTTGGCAGGCCGGTCCGGTCGCGGCGTCTTGACTACCAGAAAACGGAACGTATCCGCACTTGAATTGAATAGCCGGTGAGGGATGCCGGCCGGGCTGACAATCAGTTTTCCGGCGTTTACCACTTGACTCTCGCCGCCGATCTCCACCGTTCCTTGACCTTCCAAGATGTAGAAAAAGGCGTCGACAGGTGTAATGTGCAACTTCAAAGCCTGCCCGGATTCGAGGGTCACCATAACGGTCTGTACGTGGTCGGTCTCGAGGAGCACGCGAGCGCTTACGCCGTGGGGATTGGGTGCGTCGGGTACCTGCGCATAATCGACGATCTTCATAATGTTAAATTGCCTCCTGGTCTGATAGAACCTGTCTAAACAGCAACCGCAGCTACGGAAAAAACGTTGTTTTTTCCGTCTAGCCACAGTCTACCAGATAGAGAGGTGCTTTTCTGTGACCTGGGTCACGTCGCGAAGAAGATCAGGCGCGGCAAATTGCGCCCAGTGGAGAACCATTCAGGCCTGGGCTTCCGTCTCCAACCCCAGCGGATCGAGAATCACAATGCGTTGGCGGTCGATTTCGATCAGGCCGGCGTCGGCAAATGCCCGCAAGGTGCGACTGACAACCTCGCGCACTGTACCGATTTGTGCTGCGATCTGTTCCTGGGTCCAGTGCAGGGGAGCAGCCGGCTCTGTCTCTGCCTGCTCCAACACGAAGCGGGCCAGGCGTGCCCGCACGTTGAGCAGGCTGAGATCATAGGTCAATTCGGTCAGATGCCGAAGTTTTTCGGAGAAGTCCGCCAGGATAGCCTGGGCAATCTCCGGCGTTTGGGTGGTAACCTGTCTGAAATCCTCATTGGAGGCTGCCAACAATTGGGCCGAACCAACGGCTGTGGCGCTGGCGGGCGCCGCTTTGGAGGCCGAAAATGCGGTTGGTATGTTCAGGCCATCACCGGCCTTGAGGTAAATCAGTGTTTGTTCACGCCCGTCGAGATTGGTCCGATATACGCGCACCGTCCCGGTAACTACAAAAAAGACCGGCGCGCCAACCTCTCCTTCCAGGACGATCACTTGCCCATTCTGGTACTGGACCAGATGGGCTATGGATTCCAGGCGTGAGAGGGCGCCGCCGGACAGCGATGCAAAAATTGGGACCTGTCTTAATTCGTCAAAGCCTTCCATCAGGGTCTACCTTTTGCCGAGAGATGAATGGGCCCACTTCTATATAATAGTACATCAGCCTGCAGCGCACGCCAAGGTCCTGAGGCTTTGTCCCATATTTTTGCCCAGTTGACCGGTAGGGCCGGCAACCGCTTTCTCCGTTTGTCAGTGCCTGTGGAGGGATTCCGTCCACAGGCACTGACAAACTACCAGGTTATCCTACACGCTTGTTGTCACCCCCAGAAGTACATTCCTTGCCGATACATCTTGGAGCCGTGTCGTAGCTCGGGTTTGTTATGACCCATAAGGAACCCTGTGTGCGTGCTATTTGCCACTCAAGACGAAATCAGGTAAGATTTCTGCATTAAATGTGCTGTTATGTGACGCAAGTAGTCGCGATTTTCAGTGCTTGCTGACAGGTTGCGTGACGTGCTTCTTTTAGGGAGGCGCCCGTGAATCAGGTACTCGAATCATTGCTGGTTCCGCCCGCGGATCTGGACGAACTAGACATCCCCCAAGGCATTTTGGTGGATATAGTTTTGCGGCTGATCTTTATTGAGGGTGACACTGTGGTAGTCCGCATTGAAGAAGTGTTGCGTGTTCCCTTCAAAGTGTTGGATCAGATATTGCTTGGTCTTCAGACCGAACACCTGCTGGAGGTGCCGGGAACGTCGGGCAGTATGGGACGTCGAGGGTATATATATCGGATCACGGATGAAGGCAAGCGACGTGCGCGCGATGCTTTCGAGCGTTCGCAGTACGTTGGGCCGGCGCCGGTGCCGTTGGAGAAATACAACAAGGCCGTTTTATCGCAGGCGCAGCACCAACGCGTCAGTCCGCAACAGGTTCGAGAATCGCTCAGCCATCTCGTTCTGCCGGAAAAATTCGACCGTCGTATCGGGCCGCCACTGAATGCTGGGTCGTCTCTTTTCCTGTATGGGCCGCCAGGCAACGGCAAGACGACGGTGGCGCAGGCCATTGGTTCGCTGGTGGCCGGCGTGGACCCTGTGTGGTTGCCCTATTGCATTGTGGCTTCCGGACAGTTGATCCAATTGCACGATGAATTGATACACAGGAAGTTCAGCCAGGATGCCGTCGTGCGTACCGATCTCGATCCACGTTGGGGACGATTCAAACGACCGGTGGTCATGGTGGGTGGTGAACTCAAGCTGGATAGCTTGGACCTGCGCTTCGACCCGATGACCAAAATCTACGAGGCCCCTCTGCAGATGAAGGCCAATACCGGCATGTTCCTGATCGACGATTTTGGACGCCAACAAATGCGGCCCTCAGATCTGCTCAACCGTTGGATTGTGCCTTTGGAGACTCACGTCGATTTGTTACGCCTGCGCACCGGCCAGACGTTCCAGGTTCCGTTCCAGCAATTGATCGTCTTCAGTACCAACCTGGATCCAGTTGATTTGGTGGATGATGCATTCCTGCGCCGGATTCAAATGAAAGTTGAAGTCAGCAGCCCTGACGAGAAGTTGTTCTACAGGATATTTGTCTCAATGTGTCGCGACATGGGCGTCGATTTTGATAAAGAGACGTTTCTGCATTTGTTAGAGCAGTGGTACTACAAAACCGGCCGTGTGCTGCAAGCGGTTCATCCCCGCGATCTGCTGAAGGTGTCCAAAGCGCTGTGTGATTATCAGGGCGTTCCCTTCAAGCTGTCACCCGAGCTGCTCGATGAGGCTTGCCAGGCGTATTTCGTCGAGTCTCAACCTTCGAATGCCCAGCCAGGTTTTGCTACCTCATGATACCTGTTGCCGCCCCAATAATGGGAGACAAAGAACTGGAATACGTGACCGATTGTGTCCGTAGCGGCTGGGTATCGTCGTTGGGCGAGTACGTTCGCCGCTTCGAAAAAGGGTTTTCGGCTTATTGCGGGGTCAATTTTGGTGTGGCGACCCATAACGGGACTGTTGCCCTGCATTTGGCCTTGCTGGCATTGGGAATCGGTCCCGGTGACGAGGTGATCGTCCCTGCCCTTACCTTCGTGGCGACCGCCAACACGGTAGCATATACAGGCGCCACGCCGGTCTTTGTCGATTCCGAGCCCGAAACATGGAACATCGATCCCAGGGCAGTTGCCGGCGCCATATCGCCGCGCACCAAAGCCATCATTGCCGTCCACCTCTACGGCCACCCGGCTGACGTCGATCCGTTGCGTGCGTTGGCCGAGGAACATAGTCTGGCCCTGGTCGAAGATGCCGCCGAGGCTCACGGTGCGCGCTACAAGGGGCGGCCAACCGGCTCACTGGGCGACGTGGCCATTTTTAGCTTCTACGGTAACAAAATCATCACCACCGGTGAAGGCGGCATGATTGTCACAAACAAGCAAGAACTGGTCGAGCGCTGCTATTTTCTGGAGAATCAGGCCAAGGCGGCGGCAGACCCATATTGGCATTCGGAAGTGGGCTACAATTACCGGATGACCAATATGCAGGCTGCA